>CAZBNQ010000092.1:0-5081 GCA_964493035.1 uncultured Hyphomicrobiales bacterium
GCATATTCTCTGTCATAATCCCAGACAGTAAATCCGTAATTGCCCGGATCAAGCTCTGCATGATAGTGTGAGCGGGAATTTAGCGGATCTAAATTTGCAATTAAATGACCGCGGACACGGTACATATTGATTAGTTGAATTGATTTTGTGTGCTTTTGAATTATGTCAATATTCTCTATATCCTGTGAAAGTGAACCCGGAGTGTCTTCATCCCAGTTCACCGGCTTTGCCGGTATATCGAGTGATGCAAATATTTCATCATAAAAATTATCTTTGCCGATAAGGAGTTCATTGATTCTTTTTAAAAATAATCCGGATTCGGCTCCCTGAATAATTCTATGATCATAAGTTGATGTAATGTTCATTACTTTGCTTATGCCTAATTTTGCAATTACATCACCGGATGCCGCCTGAAAACCTGAAGGATATCCGATATTTCCTGTTGCTATGATCGTGCCCTGCCCGGGCATTAATCTCGGATTAGATGCCGCTGTGCCTATAGTCCCGGGATTTGTAAGAGATATTGTTGTGCCGACTAAATCTGAAACTTCAATTTTATTGCTCCGTGATCTGTCAATAATATCATTATAAAAAAAGAAATACATTTTAAAAGTCATCTCATTCGCTTTTTTGATATTCGGAACAATCAGCGATCTTGTACCGTCTTTTTTGATTATATCTATTGCGAGACCGATATTTACATCAGTATGCCTAATCACGGACGGTTCACCGTTGGTTACCGAATAGGCATAATTCATTACCGGGAAATCTTTGAGCGCCTTCACAATTGCCCATCCGATAATATGAGTAAACGAAATTTTCATTTTTACGTCAAAATACTATTATAAATAGGAGTCGAAATGAAAAACGTGCTTATAAGCGGTGGCAGCGGAGCTATTGGCAGCAGGCTTTCCGAGTTGTTATTATCAAAGTCATATAATGTTTCAATTATTACTCGTTCAAACTCAAAAAAAGTAAATAATATCAATTATATAAATATAAGAGAATTTGAATCAAATGCTCTAAATATTGTTGCTAAGTATAATGTTGTAATAAACTTAGCAGGAGCAGGTATTGCATCTAAATCATGGACAAATAAGTATAAAAATGAAATTATAAACAGTAGAGTAAACATTACAAAATTATTAGCAGAATCTATCGATTCTGCAAGCAACAAGCCCGAGCTTTTCATTTCTGCTTCAGCGATTGGATTTTATGGAGATAGATCTGACGAAATACTTACGGAAGATTCGGGTGCAGGCAATGGTTTTCTTGCAGATGTTTGCAAATTATGGGAAAGTTCTGCACAAGTAACTAATTCTACAACACGAAAAGTAATAACAAGAATTGGAATAGTTCTAGACAAGTCGAGTGGTGCATTGCCCAAAATGGCAGAGCCATTTAAGTTTTATGCAGGTGCCTCACTTGGATCGGGCAAGCAATGGTATTCATGGATTCATATTGAAGATATTATAAATGCATTTTTATTTATTATTGAGAATGAAAAAATTGAAGGAATAGTGAATTTTTGCAGTCCAAATTCACTTACAAACCGAGAATTTACTCATGTATTGGGAGATGTGCTTGGCAAACCTTCATTTATGGCTGTTCCTAAAATGGTGTTAAAAGTTATGTTGGGCGAGAGTTCTGAGATGGTGCTCAATTCGCAAAGAGTTATGCCTAAAAAACTTATTGAGTCAGGTTTTAACTTTAAATATTCTAATTTGAAGGAATCGCTCGAAAATCTACTCAAGTAGTTTCCTTTTGAACAAATATTTTTCTAATAATTGGTTTAGCATGATAGCTGCAATTGGTATAATAGCAGTTTTCATCATTGTTTGATATCTCGGTAGGGCAAAAAATACAGAGCAAGTAATAGTAAAGAAAATAATATAGAGATAAAAAAAGTTTATAATCTGATCGAATTTATTTTTTCTAATAATTATAAAAATCAGGAATAATCCTATAAGAATCGAATGTGATAAAATATAAAGTGGATTGGCAGTTCTTTTGTCATTGAGATCGAATAGAAATAAATTGAACAACTTTTGCGGTATTTTAGATATTGCATCTAATGGTTTTTCACTTATATAGCTAAAGGCTTCAGCAAAATACAAATCGTTGAGAGCAATCTCAAAATTATTATTACGCTCTAATTTTAGAATTTTCAATCGTATATTTTCATCTGCCCAAAATCCGGGATAATAAGGATTATTACCACGATAGAAATTAAGTCCTGAGCTGGTTGTAAGTGGAATAAATTTATTGAATTGATAAATGTTTCTAATTTGCCAAGGGAGAATCAAAGCAGCACAAATAACAAAAATTAGCAAAGCATGATGTTTTTTCTCTTTAAAAAAAATATAAATACAGACAAATGCAGCCAGCACAACAGATTCCGACCGAAAATAAATCATAAGAGATAAAGTTAGAGGAATATAAATTAATCTATATTTAAGTGCTCGAGATAGAATGAAAAAGAGCAATAAACTAAGGAAAATAAAAGCAGAGCTAGTACCAGCGCGTGTAGAAGCATAAATAAAATCAGGAGCCATCGCAAAAAATATCAAGCTGATAATAGCAGCATTTTTAGAGAAATTATTATTGATAAGCCTATATAATAATAACATAGAAAGAATATCAAAAAGCAGATTAAGTAGTATAATAGAAATATTAATATAAAAAGGGTTATCGAACAAATAATAGAAAGGTAAAATTGAGGCAATATAGCCAGGAGGCATATAAGCAGAAGCAAAAGGATCTGAGTCTATAGAATATCGATAAGAGAGCCTATCATCATCAAAATAGAACAAAGAAAAAGATTTATCGGAGGAAATATTTTTGGCTATAACACCATATTCCCAAGTTTCCATATTGGAGAAATCAATAGTAAGCGCCGCAAAAATCAAACGCAAAGCAATTGCAATAGCAATGATAAATAATTTTAATTTTTCCATACTTAACCCAAAAGAAAGTATAAAAATAAAAAAAGACTACCGAAAACGAGTAGTCTTTTTTTATATCTTAGAAAAAGCTAATTATTTAACTTCTTTTTTAGCAGCTTTTTTAACTTCTTTAGCTTCTTTCTTTACTTCTTTAGCTTCTTTTTTGTCAGCTTTTTTAACTTCTTTAGTTTCTTTCTTTACATCTTTAGCTTCTTTTTTGTCAGCTTTTTTAGCTTCTTTAGCTTCTTTCTTTACTTCTTTAGCTTCTTTTTTAACTTCTTTCTTTTCAACTTTTGGTTTTTCTTTCTTATCAGCTGCTGGTTGAGCAAAAACGTTAACTGCCAAGAACGAGAAAGCTACTAAAAGAGCTATTGCAATACGTGATTTCATTGTGAACTCCACAAAAAAATGTTAAACAAAATAAATTATCAAATAAACACACACACAGGTACAAAATTAATATAGTAAGATGAAAATAAGATGAAAGGGGAAAAAAATAAAAAAAAGAAGAAAAAAGTAGAAACTTACTATGAAATGACAACAAAATTCAATAAATTCGTAATACTAAATAACAGGGATAACGGGCAGTCGCGTTTGTAGCGATACAAATGAGGAAAGTCCGAACTCCGCAGAACAGCGCGCTTCGTAACGCGAAGGCGGCAAGCCGCAAGGCGAGCCGACGGAAAGTGCAACAGAGAGCAAACCGCCAATCCGCCGAAAGGGTCATGGAGGCAAGGGTGAAACGGTGAGGTAAGAGCTCACCAGCATCAAGGCGACTTGATGGCTCGGTAAACCCCGCGCGGAGCAAGGTCAAATAAGGTTGTGTCCGCTTTTTGCGGTCTCGGGTTGTTCGCTCGAGCGAAAGGCACTTCCGGGTAGACCGCTTGAGGATAATGGCGACATTATTCCCAGATAAATGACTGCCTCCGGGTTGTTAAAAATCTGAAGACAGAATTCGGCTTACAGTTATCTCTGTATTTTTTATTTAAATTTTTTGGAGGCTGTAATGAATATTCCTGAAGATCCCTTTATTCGTGAATTATTGCCCGAGTTTGTCGATACTTGGATTGCTGATATTGATTCTCAATATAAGGAATTAATATCCAGCAAAAATACTTCTGAATTGTATCGATTGGCTCATACACTCAAGGGCTCTTGCTTCCAGTTTGGGCTTAATGATATAGCCAATATGGGAATAGAACTTATGGCTCTGGCAAAAGAAGGTAATTGGGATAAGGCTGCTGCTATGGAACTGCCTTTGAAAAATTATTTCGTCAAGGTTAA
The DNA here is from genome assembly GCA_964493035.1 of uncultured Hyphomicrobiales bacterium. Lineage (GTDB taxonomy): Bacteria > Bacteroidota > Ignavibacteria > Kapaibacteriales > UBA2268 > JAUQWR01. The sequence goes on from CAZBNQ010000092.1 coordinate 4,230, forward strand.
AGAATATATTGAGGAAAATCCGTTATAATTTATATTTACGACTTAAAATAAGGTGGATTATGAAACGCTATGTGTTACTAATCTCAATGCTTTTTATTTGTGCTTTTGCTTCTTCATTTGCTCAAGTTAGAATCGCTGTGCTGCCGTTTATCAATATGGATGGAAATATGGCATATAATATTTGGTGCTATAAGCTTCAGGATTCAGTTTACAAGGAATTGAAAGCATTAGATCCTGAGGGAAAATATTATGTGATTCTTCCTCCGGATTCGGTCGAAGCTGTTTTAGGCCAGCTCAATGTCAATCCTACTAGTCCGGAATATCCTTCGGATATGTGGAAAGCTGTCGAACTTCTTAAAGTGGATAAGGTGATTAGCGGCAATTTTAAAATTAAAGCCGAAAGGTTTTTAATCAATGCTTATATTTACTTCCCGGTTACTAAGTTGCCTGACCCTAACTTCCAGGTTAGAGATATTTTCAAAAAGCCTGATAATGTGATGGAGGCTGTGCCGATTATGATTCGTACTTTTAAGAAAGCGTTTTTGCCTAATTAAGGTTTTTTAGTTTGTTTCAATTGCACCCCACAAGTCAAATTGTACTTTTGGGGTGTTTTTTTTTCTAATATTTAAAATTAAGAAGACTAAGAAGAAGATTGACGAATAAGGAGCAGTGGAGTTTTTTAAAATCAAGAAGACTAAGACGGAGCACAAAGTTACTCAAAGTTTATACACAAAGTTGCACAAAGTAAAGAAGAAGAAGATTGAAGAATATGGATCAGTGGAGTATTTAAAATAAAGAAGACTAAGACGGAGCACAAAGTTACTCAAAGTTTATACACAAAGTTGCACAAAG
>CAZBNQ010000092.1:5181-9181 GCA_964493035.1 uncultured Hyphomicrobiales bacterium
AGACGGAGCACAAAGTTACTCAAAGTTTATACACAAAGTTGCACAAAGTAAAGAGGAAGAAGATTGAAGAATAAGGAGCAGTGGAGTTTTTTAAAATCAAAAAGACTAAGACGGAGCACAAAGTTACTCAAAGTTTATACACAAAGTTGCACAAAGTAAAGAGTAAGAAGATTGAAGAATAAGGATCAGTGGAGTTTTTAAAACATTTAAGACTAAGACGGAGCACAAAGTTGCACGAAGTAAAGAAGAATATCTGTCAAGATTTTCTAATTGTACAGATCTAAATTGAATCATCAATATTGATGAAATTCTATCGATGCTAATAATTAAACCAATAATTATTAATTATAGATTTAGGTTTAATTGAAAATTTTCTCTGCTTCTTCAATAATAATTGAAGCACTAAGTGTGAGCATATCATGATTGGCAACATAATTATCTGCTGCTTTTGCATGAAGATATGCTCCAAGTGCAGCAGAATTTAATGGACTGATTTTCTGTGCGCATAAAGAACCAATAATACCACTCAACACATCACCCGAGCCTGCACTAGCCATCCCGGGATTGCCATTTGTATTGAAATAACTTGTATATCCATCGCTTATTATGCTTGGAACTCCCTTAAGTAATATGATGCAATTTAGCTTTTCTGCCCATTCTTTTGCCAATTTGTAGCTCAATATTGAAGATTGAACTCTATCCATTCCAATTAGTCTCGAAAATTCACCAATATGTGGAGTGATTATTACGTTTTTGTGAAGTTTCGTAGATTTATCGATTGCCATGATAGCATCTGCATCAATTAATAATGGAATATCTTTTATATGCTCAATAATTTTTTTTGCAAAATTTATTGAATTTTCGGAATTTCCAAGCCCTGGACCAATGACAACAGCATCCATAGTTTTTGCTTTTTCGATTAAAAATTCAGAATTGTCTAGAGAAAATTCTAATTCTAAAGGAATAATTTCCGGCAAAAGTGCAGGATGAATTTTTTCGCAGGCAAGATATACTAATCCGGCACCACTTTTAATGCAAGCATTAGCAGCTAATGCTCCGGCACCTAAATATTCTTTGCTTCCTGCTATAATCAATACTTTCCCATAATCAAATTTTGAACTTCGTGGATTTCTTTCAGGCAAAATCTTCTTTATGTCTTCATCTTCAATTATAAAATCATTGGCAATATTATCTACTATAGAGTCAGGAGCACCAAGAAATGCTACTTCAATTTTCCCGGATGTATAAATTCCATCATTAAGAATCAAACCTGGTTTCATAGCAAACATAGTAATAGTGAGATGAGACTTAAAAGCAGATTTATGAGCAATTCCGGTATCGGCATTAAGTCCGCTTGGGCAATCTATAGCAATCTTGAAACAATCAATCTGATTTGCTTTGTCTAAAACATTTACAACAAGTCCTTTTAAATTTTCAGTTCCACCAACACCGATAAGTGCATCAATAATGCAGTCAGAATTGAAATTAAAGGAGTCGATTTGGATCTCATTTGTCAAATGTGAAATATCGAAATTTAGATTGACCAGAGCCTGATAATTAGCATTAGTTTCAGGGCTCATTTTTTCTGGATTGCCAATGAAAGCAATTCTAATATTATATTCGAAGAGATGCCTTGCTAAAGCAAAACCATCGCCACCATTATTACCGACTCCGCATAGAATGAGAATATCTGCACCGCATTTAATTTGAGGCTTAATATAATCAGCGCAAGAGCGAGCTGCATTCTCCATGAGAATCGCCCCAGCTATGCCAATTTTTTCAATTGCTTTGCTATCAGCCAAACGAGTCGAATTAATATCAAGAATTTTTTTCATAGAGCTTCAAAAAAATAAAATAAAAGTGAACTTGTTTCTTTTTATAAACGTAACAAATCTATAAAAAAAATTACAAAGAGCAAAGTAAATGAAAATTTATAAGGGGATAATTGCCAATCCTACTTTAGAAAATGCTGTGCGGATTTATAGAAACGGGGCACTTTGTATCGATGATAAAGGAAATATACTTGAAATTGCAAATTTTGAGGATATAGTTGATAAGTATCCGGAGTCAGATATTATTGATTTTGGGAGTAATACTATATTGCCCGGGCTAATTGATTTGCACACACATCTGCCTCAGTACGAAGCTGTTGGTTGTGGAGCCGGGCAATTAATTGATTGGCTCAATAATTATACTTTTCCTCTCGAGTCAAAATTTGAAAACGAAAGTTATGCCAGATCGAAGTCTGATGCTTTTTTTGCAGATTTAATCAAAAACGGTACAACAACAGCATTTGTATATACATCATCTCAAAAATCAGCAGCTTGCGAAGCTTTCAAATCGGCAGCCAAGACTGAATTGAGGATTTTTATGGGAATGAGTTTGATGGATATGAATGCTCCAGATAATTTAGTGAAAATAGCTTCAAAAAATATAGCCGATATGAGAGAATTGGCAAATTGCTGGCATAAAGCTAATAATGGCAAAATTAATTATGTTGTTACTCCCAGATTTGCCGGATCTTGCAGTTTGGAATTGATGAAACGTGCTGCAGATTTTGCTAAATCAGAGGGATTGATGATTCAGACGCATTTATCAGAAAATAAAGGTGAAATAAAAATGATGAAAGAATTATTCCCTGAATTTATTGACTATACGCATATTTATGAAGAATGCGGTCTGATTACCGACAAAACCATATTAGCACATTGTATACATTTATCTGAAAGAGAAATACAGGCTATTAAGGATAATGGAGCTGTAGTTGCTCATTGCCCATGCTCAAATAGATTTTTAGCCTCTGGAATAATGCCATTAAAGAAATATATGGATAATGATATGAAAATTGGCTTAGGTACGGATGTATCTGGCGGCTATTCATTGTCTGTTTTGCACGAAGCAAAAGAAGCTATCGAAAATTCTAAGCTTTATTCGGTTTGGACAGAAGATTCTGCGATGCTGATTGAGCCAGAAGAAGCTATATGTCTTGCCACGATTAGAGCTGCCCAATCGATTGGTATGGATAATTTGATCGGAAATTTTGATTTCAACAAGAGAGCTGACTTTATTGTTGTTGATACAGAAAAAATAATTAATTCGTGTGGATTTGATTTGAGCGATAGAGATATTCTATCCAAAATCTTATATACACTAAATACCGAAAAAACAAAATTTGTTTTTATCGATGGAAAGGCTATTTTTGAAAACAATTAAGAACAGAATTGATATTTTTTGATTTCAATTCATGAATATTGAAAGGTAAGAAATGAAGAAAATTGTATTATTGCTTATATTTTGTGTTGCATCGATCAAAGCAACAGCATTTGATGATTTGTTGTTTCGACCACTTACAGCTAATACTTTCGAGCCCAGAGTAGGTGCAATTATTGAAGCTGATGATGAAAAATTGAGATTAGATATTGGTACTTCAATAGATTTGACTGAGTTTAATCCTTCAGAAAATATTGCTTTAAGATTAGGTGCAGACTTTTTTACATACACTCGATTGCGTTCACAAAGCAATTTTAAGTTTCCTGTAGAAACATCAGATTATTTTTTTGGTGTAAATGCTAGCATGCTTATGAAGCAAGACAATTATAATATTGGAGCTAGAGTGAGAATTGCTCATATATCATCACATTTGGTAGATGGATATACCGGCAAAGACTATGTATTTACTCAGATGCCTTTTGTTTATAGTCGAGAATTTTTGGATATTGTATTTTCTTATGAAAGAAGTTTTATTGTTGATAAAATAAGAATATACGCAGGAAATAATTTCATTTTTTCGACCAGACCCAAGAATGTTGCTAAATTTGTACCTCAATTAGGATTTGATTTTGAGCAAAAGCTATATGATTTTATATCATTAGAAGGCGGAGTCGATTGGAAGTTGGCTGGTTCGCATGGCAAGACAGAATCTCAAAAAGGAGTTCAATTAGGATTGATGCTCCACACAAGCAAAAGCTCTGGATTATTATTGTCATATTATCATTATTCA
>CAZBNQ010000093.1:0-9124 GCA_964493035.1 uncultured Hyphomicrobiales bacterium
AAACTATCCATAGATATTTCATCCATTTTATTGAAATGGGAAATGCGTTTACCTATGAATTCATCTCTATCGTAGTTGTAAAATTCTAAAGCAGCTTGATTTGCATCCAAAATTATTTTTGTTTCAGGGTCAATAATAAACATTACAGAGCTATGTTTGTGAAACATGTTGCGAAACTGTTCTTCAGAATTTTTTAATTGTGTTTCCCAGTTAAGTTTATCAGTAATATCCCTCGAAAAACTATAAAATACTTCACCCTGATTTGTATCGAGTTTGAATATATAACCTTCGATATGTAAGGTAGTACTATCTTTTCTAACCTGGACTGATTCGAATTTTAAAGATTGTTCTTTTTTTATTTTATCAATAATTCTTTGATGATTTGAGAGATCAATATTTGCATCAATATTAATAACATTCAATTTAATTATTTCATCGTAGCTATATAGCAGACTGTTGCAGGCAGCCAAATTTGCATATAAAATATTACCTTTATCGTCAAATTTTAGAATACAATCATTAGCATGATCTAAAGCGAACTGAGCTATTTGCAGATTTGTCTGAGCTAATTCAGTAGCTTCAAGTTGATATTTAAGCTCTTTTGTCTTTTGATTTACTGTACGTTTTAGAATTTTAATCCATAAACCAACAATGATACCAATAATAACTAATGCTATCACAATATAAAGAGTGATATAGAATATATCTTTCCAACTAGTAGCCTCATGTTCGAGAGTTCCGAACCATCTTTTGTAGATTTGATGAAATTTCCCATTTTCGCGTGCAGTAAGCAAGCCCTCGTTAATTTTTGAGATTAATTCAAAATTTTCTTCATGAACTGCATAAGAATACTGAGTTTTGAATAGAGCAAGACCAGTATTTTTTATATTATGATAATTCATAATATCAGTATAATAAGATCCTATCCGATTGATTGATACAGCATAAGGATATTGATTATCTTCGAGTTTTTTTAGTCCTATTGCAGGATCATCCTCGATCACTATTTGGGCATCGGGCACCAAATTCATAAATTTTAATCTTATAAAATCACTTGACTCGATTAATACTTTTTTGCCATTTAGGTCAGATAATTTTGAAATTTGAGGAGCTAATTTATTAGCATAAACTGAAAAAGTAGGTTCGATAAAAGGAACTGAGAAATCAGCAAAATAGTCTCTATTTTTTGTATAAAACATTGCGATAATGTCAATTTTATTAGAGTCGAAAGCAGATCTTATCTGAGGCCATGGTAGAGCAACAATTTCTAATTCGAATCCTGAGTTTTTAGCAATTTCTTTCATCAAATCGACATTAAAACCCTTGGCTTCTCCATTTTCAAAAAATTCAAAAGGTGGATAACCTTTGTCTATACCATATCTTATTTTATTAGCATATAATTGGTTAAAACTAATAAAAATTAATATCCAAACCAAACTAATCTTTAATTTCATAAGCAAATCGAAATTATTCCGCCATTACAACATTAAATTACAAAAATTAATTGAATTTTCAAGAACTATTTAGATGAATAATTTATTATAAATTATAAGATTACAACAAAATTAGGGCTTTTCAGTTTATTTATTCTTAAATTTGTAATTATAAATTTGGGATGTTTTATGTTATACGTTACAAAGAAAGTTGATTTTTCAGCTGCTCATCGTTTGTATAATCCAACTTATTCAGACGAGATGAATGAGTCTATTTATGATAAATGTAATAATTATAATGGTCATGGCCATAACTATATATTAGAAGTCACTGTATGTGGAGATCCAGATCCAAATACAGGATATGTAATCGATTTGAAAAAACTTAAAGATATACTAATCAAAGAAATTGTATCCAAAGTAGATCATAAGCATTTAAATCTGGATGTTGATTTTCTTAAAGGGATAATTCCTACAGTTGAAAATCTTTCAATGATTTTTTGGAAAATTTTAGAAAACAAGTTGCCAAATGGTAAATTATATAGAATTAGATTATATGAAACAGATTCTAGTTATGTCGATTACTATGGTCAAGAATCTGAAATTAAAATATTTGAATAGGGAAGAATAATGGCAAAAGATATAGTACCACACACTGATAAATTGCCGGTAAAGCCGGATTATACTAACGATAGCAAGGAAATTACTGAACTATCGAGTTCGGAAATCAAGTTATTCCATGAATTGAATATGTATGGAGAAGAAGTATTCGATGCAAATGGCAATCATCCATTAAGCGAAGAAGAAAGAAAATTAATGATTATTAGATTGGAAGAAAAGTTTTCTGAAATACTTGATATACTTAGAATATCCCGAAATGATCCAAATTGTACAAATACTCCTCATCGTATTGCAAAAATGTATGTTAATGAATTGATGAAGGGTAGATTTTCGAATCCACCTAAACTTACTGTATTTCCAAATCGCAAGCAGGTCAATAATTTGATTATTAGCAAGGGAATAGAAGTAATGTCAATGTGTTCGCACCATTGGCTGCCAATTTCAGGCACATGTACAATTGGTTATATCCCAGCAGATCATGTAATAGGTTTGTCTAAATTATCCAGAATTGTAGAATGGTTTGCCAGACGAGCCCAAATACAGGAAGAAATGGGCGAGCAGATCGCTGATTATTTAGAAAAACTTATGAAACCAAAGGCTTTGGGAGTTGTTATCAATGCAAAGCATTATTGCATGATTGCTCGCGGAGTAAGAGGGTCTGAAGAACAATCAATGATGACTACTTCAGTAATGCGTGGGTATTTGCTTGATGATTTGAATCTAAGAAATGAGTTTGTCAATTTAATTAATCAAAAACATGTCTGATAAGACACTACCGGACTTTTCGTATGAACTTGATGCTGCGGATAAATATAAATTTATTGCCGGTATCGACGAAGCAGGTCGTGGACCGATTGCTGGCCCGGTAGTAGCTGCGGCTGTAATATTTGATAGCTTTAACCTACAACTAAACGGTATAAATGACTCAAAAAAGCTTAACGAAAAACAAAGGAATACACTTTATGATGATATTATAAGCAAATCTCTTTGTTATGGAATAGGAATAGTCGATAATCATGAAATTGATGAAATAAATATACTTAAAGCTACAATGAAGGCAATGAAAACTGCAATCGACAATTTATCTATTAGCCCAGATTTTGTATTAGTCGATGGAAATTACTTTATTCATAAGGAATACAAACACCAAACAATAGTAAAAGGCGATTCAAAATCGATTTCAATTGCAGCAGCCTCAATTTTAGCTAAAGTAACGCGCGACAGAATTATGGAAGGGGAGATTCATAATCAATTTCCTTTTTATTCTTTCGATAAGCATAAAGGTTATGGAACTAAACAGCATTATCGTGCAATCGAATTATTTGGTACATGCAAATATCATAGGATGAGCTTTTTAAAGAAATTAAGCTATCCCATTCAAGATGAATTATTTAGATAATTCAGCACCAATTTTAAGTTTTATTTGTAAGTACTAATATTAATAGTAAATTATTTTAAACTATTGATTTTTTGTAAAAATAATTAATATTTTTGTAAATAATCAAATAATATAAATAACTTACTTTGATAATTCTTTGTTTTTTCCTAATTTCGAAGTCTGGAAAATGTAAAAAATAATATAAAATATGTAATGAATAGGAGAATTAATGAACCACTTTTTTAAGAATATTAGAGTAATCGAGCCAGCTGCAGGTATCGATGCAAAAGTAAATCTTTGGGTAAAAGATGGCATCATCATGCATTGCTCAGCAGAAGAAGCAAATATCGATTCTTCAACTGAAATAATTAATGCTGAACATTTAGTAGCTGCACCCGGATTGTTTGATATGCATGTGCATTTAAGAGAACCCGGCGAAGAATATAAAGAAAGTATTAAAACCGGAACAGATGCTGCTGCAAATGGTGGATTTACTGGTGTAGTTTGTATGCCAAATACTTCTCCTTGCATCGATGATGTTACTGTTGTCGAATATATTAAGGAAAAAAGCAAAGGATTATTGACTGATGTCAAAATTGCAGCTGCTATAACCCAAAAACGCGAAGGTAAATTGATTTCTCCTATGCTCGAATTGCATGAAGCAGGTGTTGTATACTTTACTGATGATGGATCTGCAGTAGAATCTTCCGAAATGATGCGTAGAGCTTTTGATTACTCATCAACACATGATTTGATGATTGCTCAGCATTGCGAAGATCACAGCCTTACAAAAGGTTTTGCTATGAATGAAACTGTTCTTTCATATAAATTAGGCTTGAAAGGCTATCCTAATGTTGCTGAAGAAATTATTGTTGATAGAGATATTAGATTGTCTAAATTATCTGGCAACCGCAGATATCATGTATCTCACATCAGCACCAGAGGTGCCTTAGATTTAGTCAAAACAGCTAAAGATAACGGATTGAAAGTAAGCTGTGAAGTAACTCCTCATCATTTTACATTGACTGATGAATTGATGGTTACTTATAATACAGACTTGAAAATGAATCCTCCATTGAGAGCAAATGATGATAGAGAAGCAATTATTGAAGCTTTGAAAAACGGCACTATTGATTGTATTGCAACAGACCATGCGCCACACGCATTACACGAAAAAGAAGTTGAATTCGAAAAAGCTCCATGTGGTATTATCGGACTAGAAACTTCATTAGGTCTTACTTTGACAAATCTCTATCATGCTGGCCATCTGAGCTTAGTAGAAATTATAAAACTAATGTCAGTCAATCCTAGAAAATTATTGAATATTCCAGAAGTAAAAATTGAAAAAGGAACAAATGCAAACTTGACAATTTTTGCTCCTGATGAAGAATGGATTGTGAATAAATCCAATTTCAAAGGTTTATCAAAAAACACACCATTTGATGGTTATAAACTAAAAGGTAAACCAAAGTATGCAATCAATAATAATTTGATACATGAGTCTTACTTATAATAAACAAGAATTATAAGGATTAGGAAAATGGCAGACAAAATAAAAACAGACGATTTGCCACCGGATCAAGAACGATTGCTCCGAGAACTAATAAAAAAAGAAATGCTAAAAAAAATCGAAGGACGAATCGATTCAGAGGACTCCAACGTATTGAAAAGCATAAAGAATTTGATGGATGAAGAACCGGCAGCATTAAAAAATGCCGATAAAAAGATGGAAAAGATTAAAGAAAGAATTAAAAAATAATGCATTATAATTTGCATTATGTAAACTAAAAGATTCTTTTTCTTCTCTTCTAAATAATTGAATATTAGATTTATCTAATAAGAATCATTGGATTGGAGTATATCCAAGCCTAAATTGATAAAATAATATGTATTTTTAAAAAGGATTATTGTGATGCGTTCGATGTTAATTATTGGTATGGTTGCTTTAGCAATTATATCCAGATTTTTCCCGGTACTGCCAAATTTCTCACCATTGATGGCAGTTGCACTATTCAGCGGCTCTTATATAGCAAACAAAAAAATGGCTTACTTAATTCCGCTTTCAATTATGTTTCTGACAGATATATTTTTAGGCATGCACGAATCAATGATCGCTGTTTATGCTTGCTTTGCTTTCATGGTATTTATGGGTAAAAATTTCTTGGCAAGTCCTTCAGTAGCTAGAGTTTTTGGAGCTTCAATTGTTTCTTCAATTGTATTCTTCATCGTTACAAACTTCTCAGTTTGGGCTTTCTCAGGCTATTACACACGCGATTTTGCAGGTCTTACTCTTTGCTACGAATTAGCAATCCCATTCTTTAAAAATACTTTAGCTGCTACTCTTGCTTTCAGCACTGTATTATTTGGTGGTATTGCTTTAGCAGAAAGATATGTTCCTGTTTTAGCTCCTGTCAAAAAGTAATTATTGATAGATTCTTTTTCCTAAGGTTGGCAAATTTATTTTTGTCAACCTTTTTTTATTAATAAAAAACCCTTTTTGATATAATCTCCAAGGGTTTAATAGTTTTATATGTAGTAAGTTCTATCTATGACTTAATTTATCTTTGAAAGCACTGAAAGCTTTGCTAGCAGCGCCAAAAAAAGATTTAGAAGTAGAAATTGGGGCTTCTAACTTATTAGAAACAAAACCCAATAATGATTCTAAAGGGCGAAGAATAGTAAAAGCAGCTTCAATTTTTGATTCAATCATTGAAGTAGAGCGTTCCACCCTATTAGCCAAAGCATCGAAATTTTCGAGCGATTCGACAGTTTTATCTTTTAATTCACTAACATCATCCAAAACATCAGCAATTTTGCCCTTGATTACAGAAACTTCGTCGAGGGTTGCAATAGCTCTAGTTTTGAATTCGCCAATATCTTTAGTAAGCTTATCGAGCGAATCAGTAGATTTTGCAGCTAGCTGATTAATGTTCTCCAATGTTTTAAAAGCCTTTAAAATAAAGACAATAAGAACAAGAATAGCAGCCAATCCGGCTATTTGCAATAATGTTGTCATAAACAATACAAAATTAACCGTTTAAATCAGCTTTAGAAGAGCGCATTTCAGCTTTAAAAGCATCAGCACCAGCTTTAGCTGCATCACGAAGATTATCGATTGTGCCGGAAACAGAATCTTTAGCATTGATAGCTTTATTCTTAGCTTCGCTCATTAAGTTATTTGCATTCGACATAATATCTTCAGCTTGTTTGCGTGCAGAATCAATAATTGTTTGAGCTTTGATCTTGCCTTCGTTTACGTAGCCTTCAACTTTGCCTTCTACTGTTTTAAAATAATCAGATGCTTTTCCATAAAATTCAGTTGAAGTATCTGCAATATCTTTGCGAAGTTCAGCACCGCTTTTTGGAGCTAAAAGCAAAGCAGTAATTGCACCGGCTGCGCCACCAATCAATGCGCCGATGATAAAACCTTTTGTGTAATCTGATGAGTTGTTCATTTCATTTTCTCCTTTACCAATTTTCATCTAAAGTAATAGATTTATTTTGCGATAATAAAATCATTTCGCATAATTCTCTAACGGCACCTTTGCCACCAGAGTTTTTGCATATGTAATCAGCTATGTTTTTAATACTTTCTACAGAATCGAACGGACAAGCTGCAAAACCGCAGATTCCCATCACATGAATATCATTTACATCATCGCCAATATAAGCAATTTCAGATAAATCCATATTCAATTTACTTGCCAAATTTCGCAAAGCACTTGATTTGTCTCTGCAATTAATTTCAATATTCTCGATCTTTAATTTATTTGCCCTCGCTAATGCTATGGGCGAATTTTCGCTCGTGATGATTGCTGTCGATATATTCCCTTTTTTTAAAAGCTCTATTCCCATTCCATCTCTTACGTTGAATCTCTTAAGTTGTTCACCTTCAGAGGAATAATACATCGAACCATCTGTCAAAGTGCCATCAACATCCATCACCAGCAATCTTATTTTAGATAATCTTTCCTTTAAATTATATAAATTCATAAATTTGTAAAAATGCTTATTGTAATAATAACAATTATATTTGTATATTAAAGAATTAATCTAAGTTTTATTGGAAAAAGAATGAAAAATAATTATGTAAATGTACATTTATTCGTAAGAGATGAAGATTTTGAAATAGCTACTGCTCTTATTGCAGACTCACCCATTTTAGGAATTGAAGAACGTTACGACGAATTGGTAGTATGCTATTATCAAGAAGATTGGACAGATGAATTGCAAAATGAGATTATCCAAACTCTTAAAACTTTTAAAGATTATATTGAAATCAATGAAATTGAAATTCCTGAAAATAAAAATTGGAACGAAGAAATTGAAAAACAAACTCCTCCAATTATTGTTTCTGATCGAATTGCTATTACTCCTGAATGGCATAGAGATAAAGTAAATCAAGAATTAACCATTATTATAAATCCAAAAATGTCGTTTGGTACCGGCCAGCATGCAACTACAAAACTTGTTTCCAGATTAATGGAAAATTTGGTCAAACCAAATGAGTATTGGATTGATGCCGGAACCGGAACAGGCGTGCTTGCTATTTTAGCTGCCAAATTAGGTGCTTCGGAAGTCTATGCTTTCGATAATGACGAATGGTCTGTCGAAAATGCAAAAGAAAATGCTGAAATAAATAATGTAAGTGATAAACTTACTATTGAAATGCAAGATATAGATAATTTATCTCTTAAGGAAGCTAATGGTATTGCTGCCAATTTATTCCTTCATTTAGTTGAGAGAGCTTTGCCTAGATTTTTCGATTCTTTAAAGAATACAAAAGGAAATCTTCTTATTTCCGGTATCCTTATTTATGACAAAGATGTTGTAATTCAAAAAGCATTGAGTTGTGGATTTGAACTCATAAATACTATAACTGAAGATGAATGGATTGCTTTTCATTTTAAAGGTTGATCATGGTAGTTGCTGGAATTGACATTGGATCGAATACAATTTTGATGGTCATTGCCGAACTCGAAGACGGAGTAATTAAAAATGTTATATCGGACCATCATAGTATTGCCAGATTAGGCGAAAATTTGAAAAAAACAGGTAATATTATACCTGAGGCTTTGGATAGAGCTAAGAAAGTTTTAGGGCATTATAAAGAAATATGCAAACAGCATAAAGTTGATTTAATAAATGCTGTTGCTACTGCTGCTTTGAGAAATGCTGCCAATCGCAAGCAAATATTGAGAAGTTTGGAGGATGCTTTAGGTGCCAAAATTGATGTAATTGATGGATTTACTGAAGCTCAATATTCATTTTTAGGTACTGTTTTATCTCCTGTCAGGTCATTAGTTATTGATATTGGTGGTGGCAGTACTGAAGTTGTTGTTGGCGAAGGTGATAAAATCTTAAGCTCTATTAGCTTGGAAATTGGTGCTGTCAAGCTCACAGAAATGTTTTTTAGCGAATTGCCTCCTCAGGAAAGCGAAATTGAGAAATGCTCTGAGTATATTGATAATCTTTTGTCTAATATAAATTTATGCGAGGATATCAGATATTTCTTTGGTGTAGCCGGCACTGCAACTACTATGGCTTCTGTAACTCAAAATCTTAAGGAATTCAATTATTATAAGGTACATAAGTCCATTTTGAATTCAAAAGATATAACATTATGCCTAAATAAATTTTTGAATGCTGATTTAAAAACATTGATTGAGGAATATCATATACCTGAAAAAAG
>CAZBNQ010000094.1:0-6443 GCA_964493035.1 uncultured Hyphomicrobiales bacterium
AGCAGTAAGCTGTTTGTTTACAAAACAACATCAGTTTATGGATGTTATTCCAGGAGTAGGATTAGGCGCAATTATTTATTACTTATTTAATTAAAAAAAAAGAGGTTTCCCAAAGAAACCTCTTTTCGATTGTTTGTTTATGTGTTATGTGTTTTTCTATTAGTCTGCAGGATCTGGCTTATTAAGCTTTTTCATTAATAAGTCGATATCTTTAACTTCCGGCATTTTCATTAAATCATAAATATTCCAGTCGCGTATAATCACAACTCTTAGGCTTAAAGGACTGCCGGGAACGGTTGGATTCATTTTGTTTGTATATTTATAATCTATATCAATACCTTTCCAGTAGTGTCCAGCCCAAATTTCTTCGGTATATGTATTGTTGTTTTCAGCATTAAATGTAGAACTGAAAGGCAAAAGTACCCATGAGTTTAGGTTGTTTTTTGTATAAACCAATACAGCACCGTAGTCTAAAACGTCTTCAGTGATTTCGGGAACGTTGAGTTTGGTGTACCAATGAGCAGGTTCATTGGTAGGAACCCATTGGTTGGGATAAATAGTATAATAAAAAGAAATGACAGAAGTATCTTCGGCATTATCTACCGGGCTTTCCTGATAATCGATGCAGGAAGTTAAGCTAAAAGTCATTGCTATCAATATAATTAATAGACCTAATTTTGTATACTTTTTCATTTTAAAACCTCATTTAGTTATTTTTTGTTCTCATATATCATTACGCAAAATATTTCGTCATGTTACAAAAGATTTTAATAAATTGAAATATTATATGAGACAATATCATTATTTAAGTGTTATTGTTGTTGTTGTTTTAACTAATTAATATAGATATGAAAAGAATTATTATAATTATGATATTCCTTGCTGCAGGAGTATTAAATGCTTCAGTCAAGGAAATATTTTTAGAAGTAGAACCGGGTGATTTTGAATATATATATAAGAATTTTCTGCCTGATATTTATGTTCCGGCAAAATTGACTTATCAGGGCAAAAGCTATAAGAATTTGGAATTGAGAATAAGAGGAGATGACTCTCGATATCTTCCAAAAAAATCATTGAAAATAAAATTTAATGATGGTGTGTTTATCAATGGAAGATCTACTCTCAATTTTAATGCTGAATATTTGGATAGAACATATATTAGGCAATATCTTAGCTCGAGAATTCTTAGAATGTCAGGAATCCCTTGCTTTAATGTTGAGCATGTGAGATTGTATCTCAATGGTAAATTTTTGGGATTGTATCTGATGGTAGAAAATGTTGATGAGGATTATCTGGCAGCTAATGGATTAGATCCCAAAGGAAATATGTATAAAGCTACCGAAGATGGCGCATGCATGAGCAATGAGGATATTCCTTGGCTTCATTGGGAAAAAAAGACTAATGAAGATAAAGATTGGTTAGATTTAGATACATTGATTCAAGCAAGCTATGCTACTCCAGACGATAAATATCTTGAGTTTACAAAAAAGAATTATGATTATAATTATATGATTAATACTATTGCAGCAAATATAGTAATTGCAAATGGTTCTACCTATTATCATAATTATTTTATGTATCATCATTCCGATACTAAAAAGTGGCAATATCTTCCGTGGGATATGGACAAAACTCTTCAAGGATATGGCTGGGCACGCCCTTATCATGAATCGAGCGGTATTGCAGTGCCCGATAATCCATATATGGAAAGAGCTTTAATTGATGATGTGATGTTTGCTGATGTTGTAAAAAGAGTAAATGAACTAAAATCTATACTCAATCCGCAAGTATTGTTCCCAATTATTGATAGTTTGGTTACTGTGTTGGAGCCATCAGTATTAGAAGATACAACGGATGCAATTCCTGATAAAAATAAATGGATATCTGAGATTGGTAATGATAAGATATTTATTGAAAAGCGAATTGATTATATGAACTTTCAATTTGAAAACTATCCTCGTAGCTTTAAAATAAATAAAACAAGAGATACAGTAACACGCAATTTTTACGTTTCATGGAATAAATCCAAATCTCCAAGAAATAAAGAAATTACTTATAAACTAACACTTAGCTCACATCTGCGAATGACTGATACAGCAAGAACTGTTTATTATACTGGTATTAAAGATACATTCATGCTTATTGATGTATCAAAATTGAAAGTAAATCAGCAGTATTGGTGGAAGGTTGAAGCATTTGATGGTGAATTTTATACTGATGGAACAGACGATGTAAACTATTTCTGGTATTTGCCTGCAACTAAATTGCCTTGCGAAATCAATGAGGATATGGTTTTGAAAAAAGAAGATTCCCCCTATTTGGTTGATTGTAATGTTACAGTTGGTCCTCAAGCCAGATTGACAATTAACAAAGGTGTAGTAATTAGATTTCATGACTCTACTCAAATCATGATAAAAGGCGGGCTAAACGTTAATGGTACTGAGAGCGAACCAGTAAGATTTCAAGCAGAAAATTCAAAAAATTCCTTTGCAGGAATTTATGCCGACTACCCCAAAATGGATGTAATTATCGATTGGGCTGAATTTAAAGAAGGTACATTGCGTTCAATTCAATGTAAAAACTTTAAAGTGTCTAATACTAATATCTGGGTGATGAATAATATTGGCGAAAAGAAAATTGTTCAGGTGGTAGGCGGGACTTTCGATTTTAGAAATAATATGATAAAATCGAGTGGCTTGGGCGAAGGTATGATTATTTATGATGTTGATAATCCAATTGTTGAAAATTGTAAGTTCTATAATGCTCCTGATATGGTCGAATATATGAAATGCCGTAATGGTATTATTAGAAATAATATGTTTGATTCGCCAAAAGATGATGCAATTGATTTTAATAGTACTTCAAATACTTTAGTCGAAAATAACTTCTTTATAAATACATCGGATAAAGGAGTCTCGATCGGAAATGATGGTTATGGACCTTCGGATAATAATATTATCAGAAATAATGTTTTTGTTAATTGTTTGTTTGGAGTTCAAATCAAAGACAGCTCGACTGCGACATTGTATAATAATACATTTTATTCATGCAATACAGGAATAGCACTAAATGTGAAATGGCTCGCCGGTGGTGGCGGCACTTGTACTGCTTATAATAATTTGTTTTATAAATCTAAAGCAAAAAATGTAAGTGTAGATGAATATTCAAAAATAGAACAATCATATTCTTATGCAGATAATGAGGTATTAAGTGGTGAAAATAATATTCAAGGTAATGCAGAATTTGTAGATGAGCAAAATTATAATTTCTATCTGAAATCAAATTCAAATTGTATTGATAAAGGCAAGCCAGGCGCAGAACTTGATCCTGATGGCACAAGAAAAGATATAGGTGCATTCTATTATGATAATTCAACTCCAAACATAGTAATAAATGAAATTAATTATCATTCTGCTTATGATTATGAGACTGATGATTGGGTTGAATTATATAACCCAAATCCGGAAGCAAAAAATCTATCGAATTGGATTCTAAAAGATGCGAATGATGATAATGTATATGTATTTCCAGCTAATACTTGGATAGGAGCCAATGCATATCTATTAATAACTCGTGATTTTGGGATGCTTAGAGATAGAAATAGAGCTATGACACAATATATAGGTAATATAAAATTTGGATTGGATGCCGGTGGTGATGAAGTGAGATTGTTTAATGCTGCCGGAAAGCTTATAGATTATGTGAAATATGATGATAAATCACCTTGGCCTACTGAGCCTGATGGCGAAGGTGCTACTTTAGAATTAATTCATCCTTCATTAGACAATGCATTGGCTTCGAGCTGGCGTGCGTCTTCAGATCATGGCTCTCCATACGCTAAAAATACTGTTTGGAAAAATATAAGTCCATCAGAATCTAATATTAAATTTATTAATAATTTGATTGCTATTCCAAATCCTTGTATCGACAAGATAAAATTAGATTTTAATCTTGATAGTTCGGTATTTCTGAAATTTACAATTTTTTCAACCAATGGAGTTGTCTTGAAAGAATTTCAGGAATTGGTGTATCCCAAAGGAAAAAATTCTCAAGAATTTAATCTAAAATCCTTCCCTTCGGGTAAGTATTTTATTATTATTGAATCTGAGGGTGAGCAATACTATTATCCATTTGTTATAGCTAAGTAATAGTTTTATTTGGGCTGTCTCAAAAGTCAAATTGAACTTCTAAAAAAACGCTTTTATATAAACACTTTTTCTTTCTGTAGAGATGGGCTAAGGCCTGTCTCTACAATTACATTCAAAATTATTTCGAGCAGTTTGTTTCATTTGAGACAAACTCTTTTTTTTTGAGACATTTCAACTTTTTAAGTGTTATTTAAATTGATAATGTATACAAGCACAATGGAGATTTTATGAAGTTAATCTTACAATGTTTCAGATATAGTATTGTAATACTATTATTTATCTTGTTTACTCAAGATTTGCTCAGCCAAAATATCTTAAAACTAGTAAGTTTAAGATTTGAAGTTCAACATCCAAGTATTTATGGTGATGGCAAACTTGAGCTATTGCCAGACTCAAAATGCAACGGTTTTGAATTGAATGCAGACGCTAATAATGCGATGATAAGGCCGGTATTTATAGTGCAAAATGTATCCGATAAAGAATTGGATTTTATGATTAGATTTAAATTAGTCAATATGACCGATTCAAAAATAATCTACAATAGATCTGCTCCTATACAAGCAAAATGCTTAGCCTTGATAAAATCAGAAAGGAATGAATGTTCTGAAAATACTTTTGAAGAGATATATTATTGTGATACATTAAAAAGTCCTGATGGAATTTTATCAATAGAAAAGGAATTTAATCCAGATTGGAAAGGAGTGCCTCCCGGTGGTTTTGTTATGGTTAAAATGCCAAAATTTGTAGTAAACTCATTTATAGATATGCATATTGGTGATATTCAGGCTTTTGCACAAGTTGTTCCAACTGATCCAGAAAGCAAAATTCCTTTGCAAGAAACAGATTTTTCGGATGATACATTGAAATTTAACTTTAAGACAAGAAGAGCCTTGTGTGCTGAACTTTTTTATCCTGAAGAAGATGAATTAATTAATCCCAAAAATAATAATTTCTTGGCATATTCAAGTCTTAAAAATTCGGGAGCAAAATTTAAATTACAATTTTCATTAGATCAATCTTTTAATACAATTGAAAATGAAACTAGTGGATTGAGTACTTTTAATATTCCATTTTTGCAGGGCAAGAAGTATTATTGGAGACTATTGGCGGAAAATAACACAAGCAATTGTGAATCATCGACAAGAAGTTTTCGTACCGAAATATTAAATACAATTGATAATGAATTTTTAACAAATGAGGAAACTATGATCTACCCTAATCCTGTTAGAGATTTGCTTCATATAGATGCAATAAATGAAATAAATATTGAAAATATAAAGATAGTAAACTTTTTGGGTCAAGAACTTGCTTGGAAAAGTATAAACATATCTCAAAATGTTCCCAGTAGAAGCTTTATAATTGATGTTTCCAACCTTAGCACAGGTATTTATTATTTGAAAATTAACGGACAAGCACGAGCTTTTGTAAAAGAATAAAAAAAAGCTTGCGTATATTAACAATGTTAATTATATTTGCAATGTTAAAATTATTAATATTGTTAAAAGAAAGAAAATGACAAAGAATGAAATTCAAGAACAAAGGATGAAACGCTACTTTATTGATGCAGCAAAGCGATATATAAAGGGTGAAGGTGTCAAAACAGTTACAGCAAGAAATATTGCCAATGAAGCAGGCTATTCGTATGCTACAATTTACAACTATTTCAAAGATATAAAGGAGCTGATATTTGTATGTGCCAGCGAATTTATTCAGGAAATAAAAGAGCAAATCCAGTTGGATACTGCTAAATGCGAGCCCGGTGAGCAAAGAATCATTGCTGCTGCTAAGTCTTATTGGAGATATTTTATGCAGTATAAAGGAATTTTTGAATTAATGTTTTTGGAAACTATTAACGAAATTTCTGTTAATGAAAATATTTGCAAAGCCATTGATAATTTCATTGATGATGAAATGAAAAATGATTGGGATATAATTGCTCAACAAAAAGGCTTAGATACTGAAATAATAAAAATGAAGATGGATGCTTATAAATCTACGCTCAATTTCTATTTGTTAATGTATTTGAATCGTAGAATACCGAATTCTTTTGCTGAATTTGAAAAAGATATGAATTTACGTATCCATTTTATTTTAAATTAGTTTTGATTAGCTAAAATCCTAAAAACCAATAGACATAATTGTTTCCAAAATCCTCTTTTTTGCTTGTAGAGACAGGTCTCAGACCTGTCTCAAAAAATAAAAATCAAATAATGAAATGAAAATGAATAGATCTGAAGGATGTCTCAGACCTGTCTCAAAAAATAAAAATCAAATAATGAAATGAAAATGAATAGA
>CAZBNQ010000094.1:6543-9117 GCA_964493035.1 uncultured Hyphomicrobiales bacterium
TCTGAAGGATGTCTCAGACCTGTCTCTACAAAACATTTTTAAATATATTTGAGCAGTTTGTTTCATTAGAGGCTTAATTATATCATCACAACTTTGTTTTGCAAAATGCTATTTTTTTGCTAAGTTAGTTTATTGCACAAACACTATGAGGTTAATATGAAAAAGCTTTACTTATTATTAATGATGATACTGACAATCGTCTTGGTGTCATGTTCGGGAGATGATGACAATCCTTCTAATCCAAACAAACCAACCGAAGAATATACGAAATATGAGGTTGAATATAGTCCGGGTGTCAAATTTTTTGATTTTGCTGATACAGTGAATATAGTTAAACTAAATGACAAGGGTAATGGCAATTATGAAATGGAAGTCAAAGACAATAACAAATTCAAAGAGCTTAAAACCGGAGATTTATTTGTTGTTGCCGGAAAAACATTAGGAGAAGTAAAGCAAATTTCTAACAATGGCAGCCAGACAATTATTGAATTTCGAAAAGCTAAACTAAACGAAGTAATTAAAAATGGAACTATCAAATATAATTACGAAGTGAATTTTGAGCGCGGTTTTATGCCTGAAGCTGTTTTCAAAGGCAAAGCTTATAATATGATTCAAATTGCTAATAATGAGTTTGAAGTGTCTATACCATACAAAGGATATACATATACTGTAAGCTTTAAAATGGAAAAAGACAAAGCCGATGTTACTATTTCTGCAGAAAAAGAATTGGCTAAAGGATTAAAAGCTCTATATAAAGCTGAAGGTACAATTTCTAAATTTTCAACAGCTTCGGAATTAGAATATAAAAATAATAAGCTTACTAAATTTGATAATTTGAATAATGATATTAATGGAGAGCTAACTCTTTCTGCTACTGTATTGGGCTCTGGAAGTGATTTGCTGAACTATGAATTACCAATTATATTGCTAAAATATCCTTTTATGGTTGGTCCTATTCCAGTAATATTAAACATAAAATTGATGGTAGTTATTAATTCGGTTGTACCAGTGGATGGATCATCCCAGGTAGCTGTAAAATTCAAGTATAATTCATCAACCGGAGTAAAATTTGATGGATTGAATGTAACAACTCAAGGTAATGCAGGCAATTATACAATGGATAAGAATATAGCCCAGACTGGTTCATCATCAAGCATTGCAATGAACTTTGGAATCGGATTTCCAAGATTAGAATTAGATATGTTTGGGGAGACAGTAGTGCCATGGATTCATACAGCATTTTTGATTGGAGGCGATTATACAGTGTTCCCGGCATGCCAGCAGGCAAGATGTTCATTTATTGGAGCATGTGGGGTCAACTTAAGTTTCCTAGGTTTTGAATACTCAAAAACTCATAATATTTGGGAATATAAAAAAACTTTATTAAAAGTTGGTCAATGCGATTAAAGAATACGAAAGAGATTGAATTGTTGGCTCCTGCAAAAAATTTGGAGCAGGGAAAGATTGCAATAAATTATGGCGCCGATGCAGTATATATCGGCGCCTCACTTTTTAGTGCCCGCCAAGCTGCCGGGAATTCGCTTCAGGATATCGAGCAACTCGCATTGTATGCGCATAAATTCAATGCAAAAGTATATGCTGCTGTAAATACTATACTTAAAGATGATGAAATAATTGCTGCACATCAATTATGCCATCAACTATATCAGATTGGAGTCGATGCTTTGATTATTCAGGATTTCGGACTCTTGGAGTTAGGTATGCCCGATATTCCTATTCATGCATCCACTCAAATGCATAATTATAACATAGAATATATTAAATTTCTTGAAAATATTGGTGTTTCCAGAGTTATTCTCGCTCGGGAAATGAGTTTAGAGCAAATTCAAAATATATCTCAATCTATAAATTTAGAACTTGAAGCTTTTGTATTCGGCGCATTGTGTGTATCATTTAGTGGCAGATGCAATTTCAGTCAAGTTTATAAAGGACGTAGTGGTAATAGGGGTGAATGTGCACAATTATGCAGGATGAAATATAATTTGTTGGATGATAAAGGTCGATACTTTGATAAAGACAAATATCTTTTGTCTCTTAAAGATATGGACAATAGCGATTATATTCCTCAAATGATTCAATCTGGTATTAGTTCATTCAAAATAGAAGGAAGACTCAAAGATTCAGTCTATATTAAAAATATATGTTCATATTTACGAAAAAAAATTGATGATTATTTAGATGATAATAATGATTATATCAAAGCATCATATGGAAATACTGAAATTGGATTTGTAGCTGATCCATATAAAAGTTTCAATCGTGGATTGTCAAATTATTTTCTTTTAGGAAGAAAAGAAGGTATAAGAAATGAATTATCTCCTAAATCTCTTGGCAAAAAATTGGGGAAAATTTCAAGTATTGAAAAAGATAGAATATTAATTGATACAAAAGAAAAAATTGTAAATGGTGATGGTCTTTGTTTGTTTGTAGATGGCGAACTAATTGGATTTTATGTAAATAATGTAGTTGATAATAAAGTTAAAATTGCTGAAGGAATTAATTTTAGAAAGGGACAAGTAATATTTAGAAATAATGATTTAGAATTTGAAAAAT
>CAZBNQ010000095.1:0-9078 GCA_964493035.1 uncultured Hyphomicrobiales bacterium
TGCAAATTTTGAGCTAAGCCCTCAAATTTTTAAAACTAATGAAATTGTAGTAAAACCGGATTTTTTCGAAAAAGAACAAAATGGAAATATGATTAGTAGTTCTACTATCGGTTACAACGAACTAAGGATTAGTCCGGGTATGCCTGATTTGTTCAAAAGAATACAATTTATGCCTGGTATAAGCAGAAGTGCCGAAAGCTCTTCGGCTTTAATCGTAAGAGGTGGCGATCCTGAGGAAAACCTTACATTAATTGAAAATATAGAAGTTGCTAGTCCATTCCACTTTTCATCAATGAATGGCAACCTGGTTAATGGAAGTACTTCGATCATTGAACCCAAACTGGTGCAAGATGTAAGCATTTCGAGCGGTGGATTTAGCGCAAAATATGGCGACAGATTGTCTTCAGTATCGAATATTAAAATTAAAGATCCTGAAAAAAACACTTTGAATGCTGATTTATCCTTAGACTTAGCCGGCCTTAGCGGCTTTATTTCTTCGCCAATTTCAAATGAGCTTTCAATTACAATTGCAGCCAGAAGAGGAATACTTGACCTTATGCTCAAAATGATGGATGAGAAATTTACTTCACGAACATCCGATTTTCATACCAAACTCCAATATGAGCCTTCCAATCTTCACTCGATTTCATTCTATGCTCTTTATGCCCAAGATCAAATTAAAGGTAGCCAAAATGATGATTTTGGTGAAGAAACAACATATAGCGATCTCAGAAAGTCTCAATACTCATTTGGAATCAATTGGAAATATCTTTTTGCAGACAATGCCTATATGATTTTAACTCCTTACTCTAATAATACTAATTGGGAAATGGAGCATGGCAAGGAATACAACAAAGACGCTGTTATTGACAAAAATCTCGAAAATACTAATGGACTCAAAACAGAATTTTTCTATAAATACGATGAAATTAGCAAGATAAGCTTCGGTTTTGATATTAAATCAATTAGTGCTGATTATTACAAAAAATCAGATGTTGATACTATGCCTAATGGAGATATTGTCTCGGCTTACTTAATTGACTTTAAATCACCAAAGACAATCAAATCTTCAGCATATCTTGAATATCACATTAGTCCTTTAGAATGGGCAAAATTCAATTTAGGTATCAGGCATGATTACTTCGAATATATAAATAAATCAGTATTCAATCCCAGAATATCCGCTTCGTTCAAACTTAGCGATAATTTAAATTTAAACATGGCAAGCGGTTTATTTACCCAATTCCCACAGTTTTATAAAATTTTTATGGACAAGTCTAATAAAAGTCTCAAGCCAGCGGAATCAATTCACTTTATTAGCGGAATTGATTACCTGATTGATGAAATTTCACAAATTAAGCTTGAGCTGTTTTATAAGAATTTTAATAAATTAGCAGTTCAAGTATCGGATAGTTCAAAAGTACTTCAAAGCAGCGCAAGAGGCAGAGCTTATGGAATCGAATTGTCATACCTGCGCCAAATGTCAGACAATTTATATTTATTATGCAACTATACCTATTCAAACTCCGAAAGAAAGGACACAATTTCGGATTCATTCTATAAATTTAAGTACGACCGCCCACATTCATTTAACCTAATGCTTACATACAAGCTTGGCGATTGGTGGGAATTTGGACTTACAGCAGCATATAGCAGCGGATCGCCATACACTCCGATGGACCTCAACACCAGAAGATTTGAAAACGGACAGTGGTATTGCGAAAAAGGTAAAAGAAATTCAGAAAGGCTACCCGATTATTTTAGAATTGATTGCAGAGTAGAGCGCAGAATTGTTTTCGAAAATTGGAATTTTAGAGCCTACTTAGATTTATGGAACTTAAGCAACAACAAAAATATATTCGAATATACTTGGAATCAAGATTTTAGTAAAAAGAAAGGGGAAGTACTTTTTCCATTTATGCCAATAATCGGAATAGCTGCGGAGATTTAAAAAAGATTAATTTGCCACCTGGCCATAGATTGTGTATGCAGGCTAATTTCTTTATTTTCAAATTTTTATCGATGCAATTGTTCGAATTTTATTTTTTGTTTAAATATTAGAATTTACTATTTTGCATTAAATATTTTGATGCAAATATTATTCTATCATGAACTTAGATGAAAAAATATTAGCTCGTATTCTGTTTCAAAACAAAATATATCAATCGGATGGTCAAAATTTCGAGGATTTGTTTTGTAAGATAATGGCATATTACAATCCAAATTTTCGGAAAATCAAACCTTTCGGCAATATTGGTGATAGAAAGAACGATGGTTATATCGGAGATATTGGTGCATATTATCAAGTTTATGCACCAGAAAACATTTCATTCAACTATCCTGCGATTAAAAAAAAAAATTAAAACCGATTTTTTGGGATTAATAGAACACTGGAATAATGTTAATGAATTTTATTTCGTATTAAACGATAAGTATAAAGGTGTAAATCCAGATACTGAAATAATTCTTTCAAATTTAAAAATTGATTATAATTTGAAAAACTCAGGATTTATTTGTGCTAATAATTTAGAACATATACTTTTTGAACTATCAGATGATAAAATCTCAACAATTATTGGTTTCTTACCTAACATTGACAAAATAACAAATATTGACTATTCTGTATTATCGCAAGTTATTAATTTTATTATTGAATTACCTCTTAAACAAGAAATTGAACAAATAAAATATCCAGATTGGGATGAAAAAATTAGATTTAACAATTTGAATAATAGAACTAAAGTACTCTTAAATAATGGATCACAAACAATAGGAGCACTAAATAAATTCTTATCTAAACAATCCTTCCTTTCGGAGGAACTTCAAAGCAAAATGATTTCCATTTATAATTCAATTAAAGAAGACTGGGAAGATCTACCTATAAATGGAGAAAATATTTTTTGGGAGATTTTAGAAAGATGCAGTCCAAACGATTCAAAAGTTTATAAAGAAGCACTTATTGTTATTTTATCAAAATATTTTGAAAGTTGTGATATTTTTGAAGAACCATATTATGGATCATGAAAATGATAATGCCTTCCAAACATATTAACTTTTCTAATTCACTTTTAGGATTTGGGAGTTACTTACTTAGTAAATTACAAACACCTAAAAGTATTGACGCATTATGGCAAGAATATATAAATGACTACAACAATGAACTCTATTTTGCAGATCATAGTTTTGATAATCTTATGTTGACACTTATTTTTTTGTATGGGATTAATGCAATTAACGAACATAATGGGATTATTTTTAGATGCAATTAATATCATTATCATCGAATATGCCTAGTTTCAAAACTATAAATTTTCGGAATGAAACCGGATTAAATTTAATTGTAGCCAATCAAAAAAATCCTGGCAAATCTGACAAAGGAGATACAACTAATGGTGTAGGCAAATCAATGTTGATTGCTATTATCCATTTTTGCCTCGGTTCTTCTTCAAAAAAATCATTCCAAAAACAATTATCAAATTGGGAATTTTGTCTTGAATTCAAAATTGACAATCATATTTATATATCTAAACGTAATTGTACAAATCAAAACATTATTAAACTTAATGATGAAGATCTTTCAATAAAAGATTTTAAAAACAAACTTGAACATTTGCTTTTTTTTGCTATTCCTAATAATTTCAAAGAACTCACTTTTCGTTCCCTTCTATCTTTTTTTATTAGACCAAGAAAAGCATCATATAATTCTGAAACTAATCCTAATGCTATTAACTTGGATTATCAAATTCAGTTGAACAATGCATATTTACTTGGCTTAGACATTCAACTCGCAAATGAAAAATATGAATTAAAAAATGAAAAAGATAGAATCAAACAACTGCTCAACGATCTAAAAAATGATAAGTTTATTCATGATTTCTTTGTTGGGAATAAAGACATTTCTTTAGTTAAGTCTGAATTGAATGAAACTATTAGTTTACTTGAAAAAGATTTGAATAATTTCGAAGTAGCTGAAGACTATTATGAAATTAAAGAACAAGCAGACAATCTAAAAAGTGAATTGGAAAACCTTCATAACGACATATTTTTAAATCAATTACAAATAAACAACATTGATGATAGCATAAAAATATCTCCTGATTTAAAAAAAGAGAATATTGAAAAAATTTATAATGAAGCTTCAGTTTTATTCAATCCTGAAACTATTAAAAAGCTATCAGAACTTGAAAAATTTTACAAACATATCGCTGCAAATCGTGAAAAAAGACTAATTGAGCAGAAAAACAAACTTTTATCAATTAACGTTCATTTACATGATCTAAAAAAAACTAAAGAAGTGGAATTAAATTCAAAACTTAAATATTTAGATGCTCATCAAGCATTAGATGTTTTTACGAGTTTGACCAACAAACTATCAGATGCGAAAAGCAAAAAAGAAAACTTACTTATGTTTGAAGATCTTTTAGCGAAATATAAGGAAGAAACTAGAAAAATTGAAAAAAAACTAATTGAATCAACCGATAGAACTAATCAATACATTCAATATTCAGAAAATCATCGTAAAGATATAAATGATTTC
Source organism: uncultured Hyphomicrobiales bacterium (assembly GCA_964493035.1). Classification (GTDB taxonomy): domain Bacteria; phylum Bacteroidota; class Ignavibacteria; order Kapaibacteriales; family UBA2268; genus JAUQWR01. Next base: position 4,538 of record CAZBNQ010000095.1, read on the forward strand.
TTCAGATCAATAATAAAAAGAATATATCCTAAAGTAAATTCATATATAACAATCTACAACAACGATTCAGATAATAAAATAAGATATGATATCAAAGCCAAAATTGATGACGACAAATCAGATGGCATTAATAATGTAAAGATTTTTTCGTATGATTTGACATTACTATTAAAAGGATTTGGACATAAGGTCAATTTTTTGTTTCATGACAGTAGAATTTTAGATGGTATTGCTCCAAGACAGAAATATGAATTATTCCTTATTTTGAATGAATATATAAAATCAAATTTTAAACAATATATTCTTACAGTTAATTATAATCAGTTGGAGGAGATCAAACCTTTCTTTTCGGAACTTGATTATGAAAATATAATTTCAAATAATATAATATTGGAACTTAAAGACAACTCACCCGAAGACAAACTGCTCGGCATTCAATTAGATATTGACTATGACTAAACATATATAACAAAGGCTGCCCCAAAAAGCAGCCTTTGAATCAAAAATATTTTGAAACGAATTATTTCAAACCACGTTTTTTCAATAGTGGATCGATTTGTGGTTCGCGTCCACGGAACTTAATATATAGTGCCATTGGATCTTCTGTGTTGCCACGTTGAAGAATATTTTCGCGGAATGATTTTGCAGTTGCTTTGTCGAACAAGCTCTTTTCTTTGAAAGCTTGGAATGCATCTGTATCAAGCACACCAGCCCAAATATAGCTATAATAGCCAGATGAATATCCACCGCTGAATATGTGTTGGAAATAAGTAGAACGGTAACGTGATACTATTTCAGGAATCAAACCCATTTTGTCTAAAGTTTGTTTTTCGAAAGCATTAACATCTTGCTTTGTAGCATTTTCGTCTGTGTGCCAATACATATCTAATAATGAAGCTGCAAGATATTCACCTGTAGCAAAGCCTTGTCCGAACTTGCCTGATTCTTGGATCTTTTTAATTAATGCATCAGGAATTACTTCACCTGTTTTATAATGTTTTCCATACATTTTCATAACTTCTGGTTCGAACGCCCAGTTTTCCATAATTTGAGATGGCAATTCGACAAAATCGCGAGATACGTTTGTGCCGGCTACGCCTGGATAAGTACATTTTGAGAATAATCCATGCAATCCATGACCAAACTCATGGAAAAATGTTTCAACTTCATCAACTGTCAATAGAGCAGGCATATTGCCTGTTGGCTTAGTAAAGTTAAATACATTAGTAACTATAGGAGTAATAAATTTGCCATTTTTCACAATTTGATCGCGGTAATTGTTCATCCAAGCACCACCTCTTTTAGATGGACGTGGGAAATAATCCATAAAAATCAAACCAAGGTGTTTGCCATTAGCTTCGAGCACTTCATAAGCAACAACGTCAGGATGATAAACAGGAACATCTTTGCGTTCTTTAAAAGTTAAACCATACAATTTATTAACTACAGCAAAAACGCCTTCGCGAACATTTTCTAATTTGAAGTAAGGGCGAAGCATTTCTTCGTCGAGGTCATATTTTTCTTTTCTCAATTTTTCTGCATAGTAGCGCCAGTCTGAAGCTTCCAACTTAAAGTTGCCACCTTCTTTATTGATTAAAGATTGCAATTCATCAGCTTCTTTTTTCATATTAGGAAGCACTGCAGCCCAAAGTTTATTTAATAATTCAAATACTTTACTTGAATTTTTAGCCATAGCTACTTCGAGAGTGTATTCAGCATGATTTTTATAGCCTAAAAGTTTAGCTCTTTTTTGACGCAAATCAATAATTTTTTTGATATTTTCTTTATTATCAAATTCATTGTTGTTATTAGCTCTATTGATATAAGCTTCTTGCATTTTCTTTCTCAATTCGCGGTTAGCTGAATATTGAAGGAAAGGCATAACGCTAGGATTATGAAGAGTAAACAACCATTTGCCAGGCTTTCCTGCAGCTTTAGCTTCTTCTGCAGCACCCATACGAATTGATTCAGGCAATCCAGCTAAATCTTTTTCGTTATCGATGAATAATTTAAAATTATTTGTTTCTGCCAATACATTGTCGCCATATTTCAAAGCAAGCAAAGCCAATTCTTCATTAATCTTGCGGAGTTCATCTTTCTTGTCGTCCGATAGATTAGCGCCATTGCGTGCAAAATCTTTGTAAACTTTTTCAAGGAGTCTTTTTTGCTCGCCATTCAAATTCATTTTTGCTTGATTGTCATATACTTTTTTAATTCGAGCAAAAAGTTTGGCATTAAGCATAATATCATCGCCATGCTTAGATAGCATTGGTGATACTTTTTTTGCAATATCTTGCAATTCTTTGCTTGTATTGCATGAAGTCATATTGAAAAACACATTCGAAACTTTAGTCAAAATTTCGCCTGAGTATTCCATAGCTTCGATTGTATTCTTAAAATCAGGTTCTTTTGGATTATTAACAATTGCAGCAATTTCTTCAGCTTGCTGCTTGATTCCTGCTTCAAAAGCCGGAAGATAATGTTCTGTCTTGATTTTATCGAACGGAGGCACTCCAAGTGGAGTTTTGTACTCATTGAAAAATGGATTGTCGCTCTTAGTTGGCTTTGCAGTTACTGCAATCAAAGGCAATATCAAACCCAAGGCAATGAGAAAATTAAGAGTCTTCATACTCACATTTACCCTAATAAATAAAAAAAATAAATACTTTTAATACTGATTTTCTTTAAAAAAGTTTCAAAATAAATTATTTATTTAATCTTTTTTTGAAATCTGCAATAGTTTTTTCCAAACCTGCTCTTCGGTCTACACTTGGTGTCCAATTCAACAAACTCTTAGCCTTAGTAATATCAGGTTGGCGAACTTTCGGATCGTCTGAAGGCAATTCTTTGAATATAATTTCGCTTTTCGATCCCGTCAATTCAATTATCTCTTTTGCTAAATCAAGCATAGTAAGCTCGTCTGGGTTGCCAATATTTACCGGCAAAACTTCGTCCGATAGAAGTAATCTATAAATACCTTCGACCAAATCGTCCACATAGCAAACAGACCGAGTTTGCGAACCATCGCCAAATACAGTTACCGGCTCATTATTTAAAGCCTGAGAAATAAAAGCAGGGATAGCTCTTCCATCTTCAATTCGCATTCTTGGACCATAAGTATTGAATATTCTAACTATTCGAGTCTCTACGTTATGATAGCGATTATAAGCCATAGTCATAGCTTCGGCAAATCTTTTTGCTTCGTCGTAAACGCCTCGATAGCCGACAGGATTCACATTGCCCCAATAAGTTTCCGGCTGAGGATGAATAGCTGGATCGCCATAAGTTTCGCTGGTAGAAGCAATCAAAAATCTTGCATTTTTAGCTTTAGCAAGTCCCAAAGTTTTGTGGGTTCCTAATGAACCAACCTTTAGAGTCTGAATTGGAAGTTTCAAATAATCAATTGGCGAAGCAGGTGATGCAAAATGCAAAATATAATCTAAATCGCCTTCGACGTATATAAAATTCGTAACGTCATGATGAATAAAAGTAAACTGAGGATTTCCGAATAAATGGGCTATATTGTCCGGCGAACCGGTAATGAAATTATCCATACAAATTACATCATAACCCTCTTTAATAAATCTATCGCAAAGATGCGAGCCAAGGAATCCGGCGCCGCCGGTTATCAATACTCTTGCCATATAATTCTTCAGTAATTTTAAAAAAACAAAATTACCAAATTTTAGGCAAATTTGTGCATTATAAGTTATCTAACTGTTTTTGCAATATAAATCTAAAAGTGGAACCTTTGCCGGGGCTACTGATTACAGTAATTCCTCCGCCGTTTCTTTCGATTAAGTCTTTGCATAGTATCAGCCCCAATCCGGTACCTTTTTCTTTTTCAGTTCCGATTGAAGTCACTTTTTCATCAATCTTAAAAAGCTTATTTACTAATTCTGCACTCATGCCTACTCCTGAATCGACTACATCAACTATCACCATATCATCATCTTCTGTAGATTGGATCTTTATGGTTCCGCCACGTGGAGTAAACTTAATAGCATTGCTTATCAAGTTTCTAAACACAGTAGTAATCATTTGCTTATCAAATAGGCAGATAATCTTTTCATCTATCTTATTTTGAATCGTGATTTCTTTATTGTTTGCAATCATTCCAAAAGATTGAATTACTTGTGCTGCAATTGGAAATAATTCGTTATTTGAAGGATTGAACAACATTCTGCCGGTTTGAGAATTTGCCCATTCCAGCAAATTCGATAGCAGATCAAATGATTGCTTGGCTGCTTTGTCGAGCATTTTTATCAAATAATTGATCTCATCTTTGTCGATCTTATCAATTTGATACAAAATTGTTTCTGTCATCTGCCCAAAAAATCCAATTGGATTGCGCAGATCATGAGCAATTATTGAGAAAAACTTATTCTTTTCGGCTATTGTAGCTTTCAATTCAGACTCGGAGCGCTCAAGCTTGACGTTTGTCTCATTTAATTTTTTTGATTCTTGCTTCAATGCATCATTGACCTCGCTCATCTCATAATTTGCAACTTGCAGATCGAGCAAAGCAAACTCTAATTCTT
>CAZBNQ010000096.1:0-9005 GCA_964493035.1 uncultured Hyphomicrobiales bacterium
ATAGAACCATTGCACTAATCAACATTAAACTCAATTCATAAACTCGAAATAGATATTAATAAGAATCAATTAGCATGGCTTCCCATGCTTTTTTTTTATTTAATAATTATTTATTGTCATTAATATAAACAATAATATATTTGAATAATATTTTTGTATAACATAGTCAAGAATACATAGACTTACAAGCTGTCAAAAAAAAAATTTTGTGTTGTATTTGCTTATTTCAAATTTTATTTATATTTTTGCTTTGAGTTTAATGTATCTTATTCACGATTGGCATTCTTCGCTGGTATGTGGTTATATCTGAATAAAGAAGAAGCAATTTTATATAAATTTATACAAAGGAGAATTATGGCAGAATTATTAATGACAACTATCGACAAAGAAGAGTTGAAAGCAATTGTATCAGACGCATTGTCTGAAATATTAAATAGCCGTTTAGCGGTGCAATCAGAAACGAAGGAAGACCGATTAATTAAAATTGGTGATGTTGCAAAGCTTCTTAATGTAAGTATTGTTACAATACACACATGGAAGAAAGAAGGAAAAATCCCGTTTTATAGAATTTCGAACAAGGTATTCTTTAAGGAATCTGAAATTTTAGAAAGCTTAAAAAAAATCGGGCGTGGGAATTATGCTTAATCAGCAGTCAATAAATCGAACTCATAATTTATCTGCTGATGAAGCAATGTTCATTTGCAAGAATTATTTTCCAGAAAGACCGGATTATGACACTTGGATGATGATTATTTCAGCAATTGGAAATCATTTTTCTGAAACGGATTCAATGTATATTTTGAAAGCTTGCTATATGGAAGAAAAACCAGATGAAATCAAGAAAAAGTATATTAGTAGGTTAAAATATATTAATATTGGAACACTTATTTATCATGCAAAATTGAAAGGATATTCCCCAAAATATAATTCTAATGTTGGAATTGCTACTAAAAACAATTTTTCTAATTCTTTCAATAACCCAGCATCAAACAAATTCCAACAAAAGAAGGAAATCAAAGTTAATAATACAATCCGAAGGTTTCAAAATGAACTTTTAGAAGAAGAAGCCGGCATATTGCAGTTTGAGCATGGTCTGAGTAGATTCGAATCAGAAAATGAAGTAATAAGAAGATACCCTGATGAAAAATATGAAATCTTATTTAGAGTCGCAATTAATTCATCAATTACGAACAAAAATATCAACCCAATCACTCAAATTCCTTTTAGTGATTACATAAACTACACTACTAACTTTATTAATTATTATTGTTCTATTCAAGAACTTGCGAACAACATATTACTGGGTAATTCCTTTATGTGTGGGCATTTTAATACAACACCTGAAGGATATTGCATAAAAAAATCAAATAATTGGTTAGGTGCTGATTTATTTGCAATAGATATAGACAAAGGATTAAGTATTTCGGAAATCTTATCTATACCAGAAATTAAAGATGCTATAATGATTTATACGACATTCAATCACTCGGAAACTCAAAATAGATTTAGGATTATATTTGATTTGCCTACTTTTATAACAGATGCAAAGGATTATCAAAAACTAATTAACAAATATATCATGATATTTAAAGCTGATACACAATGCAAGGACTTATCACGAGGATTTTACGGTAATACTAATGCTTACGTTTTGATTCGCGACGTTGACGACATGAAATTCAAATTGTACAATTTCGATTCTCAAACAAATTTGTTAGGTGATAGATGGACATACATACTGTAAACAATATAGTTAATGAAGGTAAACCTGATTTATGCTTCAAAAATTTTATAGAAAAATCTAAAAACGGAGATTATAAGCTTATGGAATTAGCAGGGAATTTAATCCATGCAGGCGAAATAGTAATGATAGCCGGAAAAACCGGAGTAGGAAAAAGTATATTGAGCTATACTTTAGCAGATGCGATTTCAAAAGGAAAAATGGCTTTAAATTTAAATAATGAAAGTCAACCCTTGAAAGTAATTTACTTTGATTTCGAATTGCAGGAAGGGCATATTCAGCAACGTTTCACAAATTACGATTGTGATGAAAACTTCCTCAGACCGGATATTGATGAGGTACTTTTATCGAATGAAGATAATAGTATCCTTGATACAATTCTTATTATAACAAAGGAAGCTGATGCAAAAGTCGTATTTATCGACAACATCTCAGCCATTTCTTTAAAATCAACTCAAGACCCAGAAACAAGTTTAAAACTAATCAAGCAGGCTAAAGAGTTTGCAAGAAGAGAAAAAGTAACAATAATAATGGTGCATCATACACCAAAGATAAAAGAATCAAAACCGCTTGAACTGTATGATATTGCAGGTTCTTCAGTTTTGCACAACTTTATTGATTCTGCTATTATGATAGGAAAAAGCAGCAAAGGAACAAATTTAAGATACATTAAGCAGGTTAAATCAAGAAATGCAAATGAATCAGATGAAGTGATTATTGCAAAAATTGTTGATGATAATTGGCTTCACTTGGAATTTGATTCTTATGATTATGAAAAGAATCATATAATTGCTGATACAAATTCAATAGAAAAGAGAAGAGAAGAAAATATCAGATTAGCTGAAGAGATTATCGGAAATGGTGAAATATCATTTACTGATTTTATTAATAAATATGCTGATTCAAAAAGGCAATCAAAAGATAACGGGAAAAAGAAATTATACCAACTCGTAAAACAGAATATTCTAATAAAATTGGATAACAAAAAATATATAATTAACCGTAATGAAGTACAAGAATAAAAAAAAGAGATGTATAAGCTGCAACTTATCCACCTCTAAAATTCAATTAACTTGTTCATCACAATATAACATTATTAAGAACAATTTACAAGGAAATTTATGATAGATACTGATAAAAAAAATGAATTTCTCAAATTGAGAATACAAGGCTTATCATTCGACAAGATTGCAAAGCAGATTAGTGTTTCTAAACCGACATTAATCAAGTGGAATGAAGAGAACAAAGAATATATTGAAAAAGCATATTTAGAAATAGCTAAAACTATAATTGAAGAATACAAATTTAAGACCGGCAAAAGATTTAGAAAATACTCTTATTTACTTGAGAAGGTAATAAATGAAATATCGAATAGACAATTTGACTTACTTGACATCAAAGAACTATTAGCAATAAAAGACAATATAGAAAAAAGTATGCAGTATGATATAAAGATTTTTGAAAATAGTGGTGCTACTATCGAAGATAACATAGTAATTGAATTTGTTCCATTTTCTAATAAATAAAGGAAGTTTTATGAATCCTAAAGAAATTTTTTTAGTAAAATACAATCTCAACGAACAATTGAGTTATATTGAGAGATTAAACGAAAAATCAATCAAGCAATTTAAGCAAATTGAAAAAGAAGTAGAAAGAATAAACATTGAACTCGAGATAGCTGAACTATTTCTAAGAAGAAAAAAGTTATTAGAATTGAAAGATGAAGAGCTAAAAAAAATCGGGAATCAGATATTCAATAAACAAACACTTAATGCAGTTAAGAAAAATCTATTAGAAGAGATTCAATGGCTTGAAACACTCTAAACGAAATGCCCCTTTATTGGGGCATTTTTGTTTTTGTTCAATCAGCATTTTGTTTTTTAGCAAATTAGCATCAACTAATATTTTAAAGGATATAGTTTCATACTAAGACTTAAATAATAACTCAATATAGGTCATTTATGTTCGAAATTTTACTTGCTAATAATTACAGATTTATCCAATATTTGAATGATTCATTATATATAGAAAACTTACTATTTTATGACCATAATTTTACTATTTTCGATAAATAATCATTTTAAATAAAAATTGATTCTACTATCTAACTATTGAACATTCATTCATTGTTAAAATTTTGATTAACTCACCTTTGAACTCTCCATATACTTTTATTTGTAAACCTTTAGAAAGCTTTACGAGGTCATTTTTATCCTTGAAATAACATTTAAAAGCCAAAAACTTCTCGGTTTTAAATGATAGAAATGATTCACCAGTAATATCAGTTCCAAAATCTTCAATTGTTCCTTTGACATAAATTTTCTTATCTTTATATTTGCTTTCTGCATTTATCGAATTATTATCGTAATCAAGTTCAATTTGGTTAACAGTAAAAGTAATGCTTTCAATTTCAGACTGTTTTATACTATCAGCAATTCTTTTGTCATTAGTTTCCTTTTGAGATTCAAGCAAAGCCTTATTTTCTATATTATTTATTTCAGCTTGCTTTAATGAATCATAAATCGGTTTTAATTCTTTGATTTTGTCTTGTGCTGATTTGTAGTTTTCATCTTTTTCAGGAACTTTCAAAAAGTGTTCATACGCAGAAATATAATCCTTGCTTTCATAAGCTTTAATGCCATTTGCATATTCTTGATTAGGCATAAGCAAGCTTACAATAAAAATAACACCTAATACTATAATTAGGATTCCCCACCATTTTTTATAAAACGGTTTAGTTTGTTTTGATACTGATTCCATTGTATTTCCTTTTATTTTGTGGAACTTATGATAATGTAATAATAATATAATTCCAGATAATAAGCAAGCAAAATGAAAATAATTAACCAGTTTTAAGGTGAACTTTAATTATAATTTAATATTGCTAAATTTTCGATGTAATATTATTACGTCAGGAAATTTTTGAATTGTTATGAATGATACTAATCTAAGGGTAAAAAGTGTAAACAACAAGGGTAATATTTCCCCATTACCCTTACCCTATTCATTGATTAAAGAATCAAGATTAAGTAAGAAAAGAAGCAATTTTTGTAAGGAATATGTAATTAATGGCTAAATCATTTGCCGCAAGTCTTTGCAATTAAACAACTTAGCCATTATCTTTTGTGGAGATGGCGGGAGTCGAACCCGCGTCCGAAGAGCATCGCTCAGAACTTCTACATGTTTAGCTAATTTATTTTGTTTCCTTCCGGGCTTGACCAATTAGCAGGTTGCTCCGAAAGTATCCCCGGTTTAATCTTGTGTCTACCCCCGAGGAGCAGTCAACACCAGCCTATCTATTGCGTCACCTGCATGCCCACCGATAGGCGAGCGGTCAAGCAGATGTGGCTCTTGTTTTATTTAAGCAGCCAAAGCATAATCATTGTTAGCATTTATTTTTTGCCAGTTGAATTTACGTGCGCCACCAGCTAAGCACGACATGCCGTAACTGAATCCAGTCACCCCGTCGAATCCAGGTCATCCCCATTCGTACGTATGCAAATATACGATTTATTTCTGTATTAATTTTAATTTTAATTGTTGTCGATATTTTTTAGTATTTGTTCGAGCTTTGCCTTTGCTTTGTCCCAATTTAATCTCTCTTTGTATTCGACAATTGTTCTTTCGGCTAATGCTTTATATTCCATTGGTTTGCTCTTGTAATAAACAATTGTCTCTATTGTTTTTTCTACTAATTCTTCAAATTCAAAAGTAAATCCATTTTTATTATCGATAATCACTGAAGGTATTCCTCCTGTCTTACTCGATATAGAAGGCAAGCCGTATGCAGAGGCTTCTGCAAATACTAATCCATAAGTTTCTGCTAAAGAAGGTATAAATAGAAAAGTTGCTTCCTCATATAATGAACACAATTTCTGAAATTCCTTAGGATTATTCTTATTTAAAAATCCATGCAGAAAGACATTTTCTTTCAAATTTGCTGGTATATCCGGACTAATTCCAGCTATATCTAATTGAAAATCATAATTCATTTCTTTGAGTCTATTTAGCACAGCAATTATATATTCTCCGCCTTTTCTTTCCCATTCGATGCCAACAAATAGCAATTTTAATTTCTGATCTATTCGATTGTCTACAATTTGTCCGAATCTATTAAAATCTATATGATTATCTATTGTCGCAGGAAAATTAATTATTTCAAATTTATCTTCATTCAACTGATATTCATTTATTGCTAATTCTTTAGCCCAATCTGAAGGATAAATTACTTTTTTTGCGATTTGATGCGCTGTTTTATCAAACTCAATTCCATTTAAAACAAATTTTGAACTAAGATTTTTATATGACTCATAATAATCTACTAATCCTACAAATGGTGTATCAGTCCAAACATATATTGGAATCTTTGTTTTTAAATATGCAATTTCAATCGTACCCGGAGCAAATATTAGATCTAGACCATCAATTTTATTAAGCCTGGAAGTTACTATTCTTGCAATACTTTTTGTAACACGTTTATCCATCAAATTAAAATGATTGTATCCTAACATTCTTAAAATTTTGCTCTTTAACGAATATAATTTATGCAATCCGGTTTTTAAATCATCAATAACAATTACTTCATGGCCAAGTTCTTCTAATGATTTAAGAATATAAAACCACACTGCATGGTGTGGTTTTAATTCCTTTTTAGGATAGTATGTTATAAAAGCGATTTTCATTTAAAAATAATTTTATCTATTAAACTGCATAAACTCATTCTGATAAATTGATTGAATCAGATCTGTAACGTCGATAATCATGATTACTCGCCCGTCACCAAGAATTGTTGAGCCTGCAATACCGGTAATATTACCTAAATATTCACCTAAAGACTTTATAACAATTTCTTGTTGCCCCAGCAACTCATCTACAAGCAACCCAACACGCTGCAATCCTAAGCCAACATTGACAACATATCTATTCTCAAGTCCATCTTTGGGATTAGGTACGCCAAGTGCTTTGTCTAATCTAAGTATAGGAATCACTTCTTGGCGTATTCTTACTACTTCTTGTTGGTTTATAGTATACACACTATCTATATCAATAGCGACAACTTCAACAACAGAACTTAAAGGCAATGCATAAGTTTCATTTTGAACTTTAACTAAAAGTCCTTGAATAATTGCAAGAGTAAGTGGAAGCTTTATAATAAAAGTAGTACCTTTACCAATTTCAGACTCAATCTCGATAATACCTTTCAAATTTTGAATATTAGTACGCACAACATCCATTCCAACGCCACGTCCTGATACAGCAGATACTTTGACAGCAGTACTAAATCCAGGCATAAAAATCAATTGATAGGCATCTCTGGCAGACATTTGAGCAGCTTGCTCATGAGTAATAACACCTTTTTCAATAGCTTTAACTTTAAGCTTTTCAGGATCCATTCCGGCGCCATCATCGGAAATCTTCAATACAATATTGTTTCCTTCTTGCTCAGCATCCAAAGTAATTGTACCAAATTCAGGTTTGCCTACAGCAGAACGTTTTTCGGGCGATTCAATACCGTGATCGCAGGAATTGCGAATCATGTGCACAAGCGGATCATTCAGTTCTTCAATGATTCCTCTATCGATTTCAGTTTCTTCACCCTTAACAATCAAATTAATTTTCTTGCCAAATTCTTTTGAAAGATCGCGTACGATGCGTGGTGCTTTTTGATAGAGTTTTCCGACGGGTACCATGCGCATACGCATTACTGCTGCCTGAATCTCTGAAGTAACGAAGTCTATTTGAGAAGTAGTTTCAATCAAATCTCTAATTTGCTCTTTATTTTCAAATTCTTGTTCGAGCATATCAGTAAGCTGTGCCAATCTATTGCGTCCGAGCACTAATTCTCCCGAGAGATCCATCAATGTTTCTACACGGTTCACATCTATTCTGATAGTTTCAGAATTTGATTTCATTTTTGGAGCATTAGAAACCGAAGCTTTAACAGTATCTTGTTTTTCAGTATTTACTTGTTCAGTAGGTTTAACTTCGGGCGCAGCAGGAGCCTCGAATTTTGGCATAGAAAAGCCGGCAGCTTTTTGTTCAAGCCAAAAATTATTATTAACTTCGTTGAATGCAGCTTCGATCAAAGCTAATTCATCATCATTAAAATCTCCGGGCTTGCTCACAATTTCAGAATTATTCAAGACAGCATCGAGAAAACCACCTTCATCATTCTGAATATTATTAGCAGAAGATTGTTGGACTTCTTCGCTGGTTTGTGTGCCAGTTTCATTAGTTGATTCAGAATTCTTTAGTTGATTGATTTTTTGGATTGTTAATGAATAATCAACCGGCGACTCATTGCCTGCTTGAAGTTTTTCGACAAGCAGCACAATCCAATCCTGAACTTCTAGCAATACATCAACAATAGGTTGAGAAACTATAAGTTCGCTACGTCTTAATTTATTAAGAATATCTTCAGCATGGTGGGTAATTTCGGCAATATTCGAAAATCCCATAAAAGATGAAGTACCTTTGATAGTATGGAATCCTCTGAAAATCCTATTAATAAGTTCTAAGTCGTCAGGATTTTCTTCGATAGTCATCAAATCTTGTGATAAACTTTCCAATAATTCATTGGTTTCTACCAAGAAACCTTCGAATATTTCTTGCATTTCAGGATCGGAGTAAAGAGCAGACATAAAAAGTCCTTATATCATTTTCCAAATAACGCGTCTATATCATCTTGAGAAAAATGTTCAAACGGATCATCTGCAGTTTCTACTTCTTCGGTCACATCATTAGCCGAACTAGCACCTGTTTCATTAGGTTCAACTGCGGTAACTTGATTAAACAAAGCATCAATATCATCTTGAGAAGGGCTATCGGGCATATCATTAATTTCGCCACTAGTATGCTCTTGAATAAATTGATCTACTTGACCTTGGCGAACAGCTTTTTGGGCAATTGATTCGACAGCTTCCGGATCGAATGCAATATTTCTATGTAATTTCGAAATATTAATTCTTTCGTCATATCCTTCATCATTCTGACGAACAAGCTCGCCTATCTCTGTAGTCTGAAAATGATTTAGAATAGTACTTAATTTATCTTGAACTGTTTCTAACAAATTATTAACAGCAGCAATTTGTTGAGCTGTAATATCTTGCACTTGCAAAGACATCATAATCGAGCTGGAATCCATGCTAATACTTTGAAGAATTTCTTCAGTTTCACCGATTGTCTTATCATAATCTTTTGTTGGCATGTTTTTCATAGCATCAATAGTAGAAGCCAATTGCGGAAGAATATCATTAAGATTTGA
>CAZBNQ010000097.1:0-8989 GCA_964493035.1 uncultured Hyphomicrobiales bacterium
ACCCGAAGATTTTCAAAGATTTGAATTTTGGATTAAAAATTATGTAAATAACTGGGCAAGCTGCGATACATTTTGTAATCACAGCGTAGGTGAATTTATAGAAATGTATCCTGCTTATATTGAAAAACTTAAAGAATTTGCAAAGTCTGAAAACCGATGGGTTCGGAGAGCATCTGCAGTATCATTAATAATTCCCGGAAAAAGAGGGAAATTTTTATCAGATATTTTCGAAATTGCAGACATTCTCTTGCTCGATTCTGACGATTTAGTTCAAAAGGGATATGGATGGATGCTTAAATCGGCAAGTAATGCCTATCAATCTGAAGTATTTGATTATGTTATAAGTCGTAAACATGAAATGCCTCGAACTGCTTTGAGGTATGCAATTGAGAAAATGCCAAAGGAACTTAAAGAAATAGCTATGAAAAAGTAAAGGGCAGCTTATCGAAAAGCCTGCCCCTTTTAAACGCTATGAAATCCTTTATTATATCGAAGCTAATGCTATATCTAGCACTCTGTCAAATTCTTTAAGTTGGTAATAATTAATATTGAAGTATTCAAAATCAAAAGGTGCAAGAAAATTCCTTTTCATACCAATTTTAGTCGTATAAGTATCTTCATAAACCATAAAATTTATACTAAAATCGATTTTATTTGACACCTTCTTTTCATTATCAATAGTTTCTACACTGTGGTAATATTCAATAACCTTTGCTGTGTATTCATCTATTTCAGTAGTTAATTTGATTATTTCCTTGATTTTTAGACTTAAATATTGAGCTTCTTCTTTTTTAAGTTTTACTGTTTCTGCCATCTGGCAATTTTCGACATAATTTTTATAATTTATGCGTTTTTTTAATATAAGAATATTTACTTTGCTAGTATCTTTTATTTTTTCTTTAGTTATACCAATTGCAAGAGGAGTATTTTTATATCCTTCATCTGATATTATTTTAATTTCTGAAAAGACATCAGAACTATACGTTTGTCTATTAATTTCAGCAATATATGTTTGTATTGTAACTGGAGTTTTGCAAGACACTGCAATTACCATCAACACAATCAACAAAAAAATCTTTTTCATATAAACTCCATTAAATTTGTAAAACTCAATGTAGCAATATAAAACAATAGACGCCACTACGTGACGCCTATTATTAATTTTCAAAAAAAATATTTTTTAATATCTATATTCAGGTTTTACTTTATATGGAATTTCGTCTTCAATACCTGCAGCATAGAAACCGCGAAGTCTAAGAGCACAAGACTCACAAGTGCCACAAGCAGTTTCGCTCTCTCTATAGCAGCTCCAAGACAAGTGAAGCGGTACTTTGATTTCAGCACCCAATTTGATTATTTCTGCTTTAGTACTATTAATTAGTGGAGTAACTATTTTTATCTTTGTTTCTGGTTTAGTTCCTTCATCAATAGTCTTTTCGAAAGCATCAAAAAAGACTCTTCGGCAGTCCGGATAGCCACTCGAATCACCTTCCATTGCTCCAATAAATAGAGCATCAGCATTAATCACTTCAGCCCAACTTGTAGCAATAGCCAATATATTTGCATTTCTAAAAGGTACATAAGAATTTGGAATCTCATCAGAACCAAGATTGGCTTCAGGCACGTCAATATTTTTATCAGTAAGGCTCGAACCACCAATTTGAGCTAAAAAGCTAACGTCTACAATCAATCTTTTATTAACGTTATAGTAATCGCATATATCATTAAATGCTTTAAGTTCCCTCGATTCTGTTCTCTGTCCATAATTTAGATGCAAAGCAGCAATTTCATAGCCCTGCTCAACAGCTATGCCAGCGCAAACAGCAGAATCCATACCGCCACTAATCAATACAACTGCCAATTTATTCATATACTTATACCTCTATTCCAAATCAAAATAATAAAGACGAATCACTCGCCAATAATGCTAATAACAAGTTTACGTGAGCCACCATGATTTCTATGTTCGCATAAATAAATTCCCTGCCATGTACCTAAATTCAACTCACCATTACTAATAGGAATATTAAGGGAAGCTCCAATCATGCTCGATTTTACATGTGCCGGCATATCATCAGCTCCTTCATCAATATGATGATATAAAGTATTATTTTCAGGAGCTAATCTATTAAAACTCGATTCTAAATCTACTCTAACATCGGGAGATGCATTTTCATTAATTGTAAGGCTGCAGCTGGTGTGTTTAACAAAAATATTACACATTGCCACATTAAACTCAGTAATTTCCGGGCATTTAGACATTATTTCCCGAGTAATAAGATGAAATCCTCTGGATTTTTTTTCTAATAATATTTCCTTCTGAAATATTCTCATTAGGAATATCTCTCCAAAAACTCTTTTACGATAGGATCATCTGATTTGTTCATTTCTTCAGGATTGCCTTCAAATTGGACTTTACCTTCGTGGAGCATAGCCACATTATTAGCAATTCTAAATACCGAAAACATATCATGAGTAATGACAAGCGAAGTAACCTTGAATTTTTTTGAGAGTTGATAAATCAAATTATCAATTTGCTCACTCGTAACCGGATCCAAACCGGTTGTTGGCTCATCATAAAAAATATACTCGGGGCTTCCAACCAAAGCTCTTGCAACCCCAACCCTTTTTTTCATACCACCGGAAAGATCCGAAGGCTTTTTATTTTTAAGAATATTCCATTCTTTTTCGAAAAGTGTTGATTCAACTTCATCAATTTGAGGAAGTAGCCCAACAGCCGATAATACTCTTTTAGCCTCGTTTTCCAGCATTGGAAGATCACGATTTCCGTGTTCATATTCGCTAAGAATTACATTTTCGAACACAGTATAAGAGTCAAACAGAGCAGCACCTTGAAACACGTAACCAATTTTACGTCTAAGGCTAAAGAGTTCTTTAGGTTTTAATTTTGCAATTTCAAGACCATCGACCACTACATTGCCTTTGTCAGGTTCAAGCAATCCGACAATATGCTTAAGCAAAACAGACTTACCGCAACCAGATTTGCCAATCACACAAATAGTATCGCCAGTTTCAATTTTTAGAGTAACACCATCGAGCACCTGTTTAGGTCCGAATGCTTTATGTAGATCATTAATCAGAATCATAATTAAATTCTAAAATTAAATAAAATGCAATTTAATTAAATGGAATAAATAAAAAAAACTGCTCGATTGGGTCGAGCAGTTTTTAAAATTTAAATATTGATAATATTATTTATTATCATCATCAACAACAGTATAGTCAGCTTCTTCAACACCATCGTTTTTCTTAGATTCGCCGGCTGGTTCTTGGTTAGCTTGTGCTTGTTCAGCACCAGGGGCAGCACCTTGATACATATGAGTAGAAGCAGCACTCCAAGCGCTATTCAATTCATCCATAGCAGGTCGAATATCATTAGCATTTTCTTTTATAGCTTTTTCGAGTCTTTCTTTAGCTGTTTCAATTTTCAATTTATGTTCGGATGGCACTTTATCGCCAAATTCTTTCAATTGTTTTTCAGTTGAATAAACTAAAGCATCAGCTTGGTTGCGCAAATCAATTTCTTCTTTGCGTTTTTTATCTTCATCTGAATGTTTTTGAGCATCAGTCTTCATTTTTTCAACTTCATCTTTTGACAACCCGCTTGAAGACTCAATTCTGATATTTTGTTCTTTGCCTGTAGCTTTATCTTTGGCAGTAACACCCAAGATACCATTGGCATCAATATCAAAAATCACTTCAACTTGAGGAATACCACGAGGAGCCGGTGGAATACCATCTAAGTGGAATCTGCCTAAAGAGCGGTTGTCGCGTGCCATTGGGCGTTCGCCTTGAAGCACGTGAATTTCGACTGAAGTCTGATTATCAGTAGCAGTCGAGAATATTTCTGACTTACGTGTTGGTATAGTAGTATTAGCAGGAATCATTGCTGTCATTACACCGCCTAATGTTTCGATACCAAGAGTAAGAGGAGTAACGTCGAGCAACAATACGTCAGTTACGTCGCCAGAAAGCACACCACCTTGGATAGCAGCACCGATAGCAACTACTTCGTCAGGATTAACGCCTTTTGAAGGATCTTTGCCAAAGAAATTGCGAACTAATTCTTGAATTTTAGGAATACGAGTAGAGCCACCAACAAGAATAATTTCGTCGATATTTGCAGGAGTCATTTTAGCATCTTGCAAAGCGCGTTCCACCGGACCTAAAGTTTTTTCGAACAAGTCGCCGCAAAGACTTTCAAATTTTGCTCTAGTAATATTAATATTCAAGTGTTTAGGACCGTCTTGAGTAGCAGTAATAAAAGGCAAATTGACATCAGTTTGAAGCATTTGCGACAATTCAATTTTAGCTTTTTCAGAAGCTTCGCGCAAGCGTTGGAGAGCCATAGCATCTTTGCGCAAGTCAATACCTTCAGTTCTATTAAACTCATCAGCAAGGAAATCGATTAATCTTTGGTCGAAGTTGTCACCGCCAAGGTGAGTATCGCCATTAGTAGATTTCACTTCAAAAACTCCATCGCCAATTTCGAGAACGGAAATATCGAAAGTACCACCACCAAGGTCATAGACTGCAACAGTCATATTCTTACCTTTTTTGTCCAATCCATAAGCCAAAGCGGCAGCAGTAGGTTCGTTGATAATACGACGAACTTTCAATCCGGCGATTTCGCCGGCATCTTTAGTAGCTTGGCGTTGAGCATCATTAAAATAAGCAGGAACAGTAATAACAGCTTCTTCAATTTTTTGACCCAAATAGTCTTCTGCAGTTTGCTTCATTTTTTGAAGGATCATAGCAGAAATTTCAGGGGCAGAATATTTTCTGCCATCGATATCAACTCTGATAGAGTTGCCGTCGTCTGATGGACTTACGTTGAAAGGAACCATAGTTACTTCCTCAGAAACTTCGTCGCGGCGGCGGCCCATAAATCTTTTTATAGAATAAATTGTGTTGTGTGGATTAGTAACTGCTTGACGTTTAGCAGCTTGACCGATCAATCTCTCGCCATTCTTAGCAAAACCAACCATAGATGGAGTAGTACGTCCACCTTCGCTATTTGCAATAACGACCGGATTAGTTCCTTCCATAACTGCAACGCAAGAGTTGGTTGTACCTAAGTCAATTCCAATTATTTTTCCCATTTTTAAATCACTCCGTTACAAATTTTATTAATAATTAAATGTCATTTTTTCACTTTGCTGACATTTTGGCTTGCTTTATCAGCCATTATGTCGTATTTTTTTATAAATTCAATACAAAAGCAATATTGACATAAATCATGCCAATTTGTAATTTATAAAAATTATCACATTAAATCCTTGTGAAATAATAATAAAAATTGTAACTTAATTTATGAACAATTGTTTATAATAAAATTGTCACAGCACTTAATTTAATTAGGAAAACATATGAGAAGTTTGTTTTTTACTTTATTAATTGTAATATTTGTCCCAATACTTATATTTTCTCAAAGCAGAGCAGATAATATTATTTTTTTTAATAACCACAATTTGTATTTCAGCGCAGTCAATAGAGCACCAAAACTCCTATTGTTCTATGCAGACGAAACTTATGTGGGCTCTTCAATAAGTAAAAAAGGTGGGCAATTAGCGTTATATGCTAATACAAAAGGTATACATACTCGCACTGGCAATCTGGTTGTTAAATCTACAGTTAGTGATTTTTGTTCTTCATCAATGAATCCCTATGGCAATAGCGATAGTCTTTATCAAGTGATTGTTAGGCATGTGGATACACTTTTTGTATATCTGATTGATTCTGAGTTTAACAATGCTCAGGGCAGACTTCTAAAAACTGATGTTATTTTGTCGGGCAATCATACTTCGACCCATCCTGTTTGGCAATTTCTTCCATTAGATCATGGATCTGATTTCGAAATTATTAAACATCCTAAAAAACCGGATGCTTATTGGTATATTTACTTTGCTTTCGATTCGACTATTAATTGTAGAGTATTAGACAAAAATGGATTAGGCCCGATTGTTGATTCATTTACTGATACAAACTTTAAATGGGTTGCTGTTCAAAATGAGAGAAATATTATTGCATCTCGAGATGGTAGCAAAATCATGTATTACTCGCTCTATGGTGGTGATACTGTTTATAGAGATTGCATTCTTCATCTAATCGAATTCGATAATATTAATGGCACATTTAAGCGTAAATATGATTATGATATTGATACTTTATATACTAGATTTAATACTAATCCTTTAGATACTGTCTATAATAAATATTATCATATTTGGTGCCAAGGCAAAGCTTTTTCATCGGACGGGAATAAATTCTATACTACTGTAAAATATAACAGAAAGTTTCTTACTCCCGGCGGCGATTCACTTGTTCAGTATAGTGTATTCTATCAAATCGATCTGAAAAATAGTTTAGAGAAACCAACTTTCAAACAGATTTATAAATCAGACACAAAGAAAACAGATGAATTTGTTACTAATGATTTGGTATTAGGTCCTGATAATGTTATTTATTTCACATGCTATCCATTCAAATATCTTGGTGTTGTATATAAACCAAATGAATTCGGGGATTCCTGCAAGTTTGGTTTAGATATGACTTTAAAATCTCCAACCGAAACAGGATATTTTTTCCCGTTCACTTATCTCGGACCAATTCATGAAATTGTATTTCCAGATACTGTAAATATTTGTGAAAAAAGCGGGATATCTGTCCCTATTAAATATATTACAAATACTCCTCCGGATTCAGTATTTTGGAAAGGAAAATTGCCTTTTACCGTTAGAGATACTTCTTTCACAATTGCTACAGCTCTTACTTCTATGAGCGGTATATATGAAATTACTGCTTATTTCGGTGCTGAAATTGTTAAAAAGAAATTTTATTTTAATGTATATCCAAAACCCGAAATTGCTATAGATATGCTTCCAACTGATAAGCCAATAGTCGGAGAAACAGTAACCCTTCAAGTATTAAGCAGTATTAGCGAGATTAGTTATCTTTGGAATACTGGCGAAACCACTCAGGAAATTAAAGTAACAAAACCCGGGAAATATACTGTTACCGCTATATCTAAATTTGGATGTTCAGAAACCAAAAGCATCGACGTTAAGTTCTACAACTCTTATATTATTGATATAGAAGGCGATACAGTTCTATGCGATGGCTCAAAAGGTAAACTTTTAATTAAGAACAAAGAAGATTTAGATTATGTTTGGTCGACTAATGAAACTGGAAAAGAAATCATTATTGACAAAGCAGGAAAATATTGGGTGAAGGCAACATATAATGGAAAACCAGTATATTCTGATACTATAGAAGTAAAAATTGCTTCAAAACCCGAAATTAAAATTATTTCTAAAAATGGCAATAAACTTTGCCCCGGTGGATTCCTCGAGTTAGAAGTTGATGGTTGGAATGCAAAAGACAACATTAGATGGTCTGACGGATCGAAACTTAATTTCCTAAAAATTGGCGAACCCGGAAAATATAATGTAACTGTAACTAATATTTCTGGATGCATCACAATTGATTCAATACAAATATATCCGGGCGATAACCCAAATGCAGAAATTATTGCTCCCGATACTATTATCTGCCGCGGCACACCAATGGAATTATCCAGCAAATACACCGAATCTGATTATTCTTACCAATGGAATACAGGTGCTAATACTGCTAATATAACTATTTATGAAGGTGGCACTTATATATTAAATGTAAAGCTTCCTACAGGTTGCTATGCTTCGGATACTGTGAAAATTAATGAATCAATACCTCCATTAGCTTCAATTATTGCTAGCGACTCGAGTATTTGTGCCGGACAAGCAATTCAATTAAAAGCAAAGCTAATCGACAAACTTAATACTTATAAATGGAATCATACTAACCAAACTGATACTATGGTAACAGTAGATAAGCCTGGAACATATTATTTGACTGTAACAAATAATTATGGTTGCAGCACTACTGATTCAATCTTCATTAAAGATGAAGGAAGCATAAATGCATCAATTAAAGTAATTGGAAACACAGTTATTTGCTCCGGCGATTCGACTATTTTGAGAGCAGAACCACTGAATCAAAAATATTCATACAAATGGAGCAGTGGCGAAACCACTCCTGAGATTGTTGTAAAAAACCAAGGCACTTATTCTGTTACAATTACTAATGAAAACTCTTGTTCAGACAATGCTTCTATTGAAATCAAATATGCATCATTGCCAAAAATTGATGAAAATGAAATTGTATTTGATGAGATTGAACTTGGCAATAGTATTGAGAAGCAATTTATTATTACAAATGACCAATCAAATGATATAGTAATTGATCAAGTTAACTCAAATACTCAATTTGAGCTGGTAACTGATAATTTGCCAATTACATTAAAGCCGGCTCAGAGCACATCAATATCCATTAAATTTACACCTGAAAATATTGGATTGACTCAAGATTTTCTATTTTTAAGTATAAATAAACCATGCGCACAAACTTATAAAATACCTTTGAAAGGCTCTGCCTATCTTTATGCAGACTTGTCGGTCGATACATTGACAACAATTGTTGGTGATGATAATGCTCGTATTAGCCTTTTTGCTAAATATGATAAAGTAAAAACCGTATTTGCTAACACATTGATCAAAGGTAAGTTCAAATATAACCAGTATTTATATGGAGTTGAAAACGCCGAAAACTTCAACAACTTCTCTAATGACATTCAATTAGGAACAACGAGTTTTGAAGACAGTCTTAAAATAAATGGACTGATTAATATAAATATGGGGACTCTGATAGGTAAGACTTACCTTGATGTAAACAAAACAAGCCCTATTGAACTTATTGATTTGGAATCTTCAAATAAGTTTATTAAACTAAGAAAAACTGATGGACGAATTTCTACTTATGCAATATGCGGTGAAAATCTCAGAGGCATAAAGATAATTAAGCTTACTAAGTTGAACGTGAACTCAGTAAATACCGGCGATATAAAATACAGCTTCTATACCGAAGATAG
>CAZBNQ010000098.1:0-8987 GCA_964493035.1 uncultured Hyphomicrobiales bacterium
ATAGTACCATCCGGCTCGCAATGAACCGAAGCTAAAGGAATTAATTCATTAGGTATTGGGATTTTTGTAAGCTTAGAATTTTTGTCAAGTTTATAAAAACCATCAAAAAAGGCAGCAATATAAACGTCACCGCTGGGATGCAAAGCCATATCAAATATTCTTGCATCTTTTCGGATATTATTCATGAAAATAGTTTTTTCGACTACTCCATTATTAATAATAGAAAGACCGGTGTTGTGCCCAATAATAATTTTTCCGGGTTTTTGCTCAACAATCGAAGTAGTTTCATTTTCTAATAAACCATTATTAACGTTGTAGTTAGCAAATCTCATACTAGAAATTCTACTAACACCTCTATCAGAAGCAACCCAAATATTCTTTTCTCTATCAATAACAACATCGCGAGCAGCGTTATCAATAAGTCCGTTTTTTGAAGTGATAGGCGTCATCACACCGCTTGTATTATCAATAATATTAATACCTTTGAGTGATGCAATAATAGTAGAATTAAAATAACCAGGAATAATTTTAAATGGGATATCCCACATATTATATTCTAAATCAATATTTTTATTTTGGAATTGAGTTTTATATTCTCTACCATCAAAATAGCCAATAAAGCCATTGCCATAAATGCAAAGTCTATTATGCTTAGTATCGAATTGCTCAATCTCCAACCCACCAATTACTTCGTTAGGAAAATCAAAATTTAGTTTGTAGAATTTATCTTTTTCATCTACAACAAATAGGCCTCTATTAGATGCAATGTAAAATTTATTTTTATAATATTTAATAGCACCGATAAACAAGTCAGGAATTCCGGTTTGAATCTGTCTGAACGACTTATTATCACAAATATATAAACCTCTATCGCCAATACCAATCACAAGACGATATTTTGCAGAATTAGATTCGACATCGAAAGTAAGTTGATTATAGCTATCAGAAGGATGGTATCCAACTTGGTAGTGAGCTAAATTGTTCCAAATATTATTTTCGAAATAAGAAACTGCCAAACCATTGACCATTGCGATAGACCAAATTCTTCCGGCTTGGTCTTTTCTTAATTGAATATAATCAACTAAAGAAAGATAATAATCATTATATAATTTATTTCTTTTTCCATCATAACAAACTATACCGTTTTTTGTAGCAATCCAAATGCATCCATTATTGTCTTGAACGATAGAATATGCCCTATTACTTGGTAAACCTTCTTCTTGAGTATACTTGCTTGTTAAATAAGTTTGGGAATTTGCTGTATAAATAAAGGACAAGAGTATTATAAATATAATACTCATATAGAAAAAGTTGTAATGACTTACCTTATTCAAATGTCTTTTTACCACAACAATCAACCCATTTTATACAAATATATAAAATATCAATTTAATTTAAAGAACAATCTTACTAAAGAGTAAAATAAGAGCGTATAGAGAGAAATATTTATTACAATGAACCATAAATAAATAAAATAGTTGAAAAAAAAAGAAATATTTGGCATATAAATTGAAAAACAAATATAAATTTTAAAATTTAATACTTAGAAATTATTTGAAATAAAATGTTATATTTGAATTAACGTTTATTTTCATATTTTGGAATGAAATATTAAAATATATTTTTCGGAGTTATTTCATGAAAAAACCTTTTATACTTGTTGTTGACGACAATAAGATAACAACAAAATTATTACGTCGTTATTTGGAAGCAAACGGTTATGAAGCTAAAGAAGCTTACGACGGTATTGACTGCTTGGAAAAAGTTGACGAGCGCCAGCCAGACGCAATAGTTCTCGACGTAATGATGCCTCGTATGGACGGATATGAGACAGCAAGAAAACTAAAAGAAAATGAAAACACAAGACATATTCCTGTTGTAATTGTTACTGCCTTGAATGATGTGCAAAACCAACTAAAATCAATTGAATCCGGTGCAGACGACTTCTTGAGCAAACCAATTGAAGAAAAATTGCTTATTGCAAAAGTTAAATTGCTATCTTCTCTCAATATTGCTCATCAAAAATCTGTTACTCTTGATAATATACTTCGTAAAGTATTATCAGGACAGATCAGCGGTAAATCTATCGATGATTTATATGCTGAATATGGTATTGAATAATAGAGGTTATGATGAAAACTAGAAAATTCTTTGTTTTGATTGCAGTATTCGCTGCTACAACTTTGTTCTTCCAAAGTTGTAAACAACTTCAAAATATTGCTGATACTTTTACTAATATGCAAAACCTTAAATTTAAATTGGGCAAAGTTGGATCCTTTAGGCTTGCTGGTATTGATATTAGTAACAAAAATTCTATAAGTGATATTACTGCTATGGATATCCTTAAATTGACTCAAGCATTCAAAACTAAAAAGTTTCCAGCTGAGTTTATTTTAAATGTTGATGCTATGAATCCTAACAATGGTAAAAATCAAACTAAAAGATCTGATGCAGTTATTACCGGTTTGGATTGGAATTTGTATATTGATGATGTCAAAACTATTTCAGGTGGTTTGGCGGCTCCTGTTTCCGTTCCGGGTTCCGGCGAAACTGTTCAAATTCCTCTTTCTGTTTCTTTAGATTTATATGAGTTTTTTGGAAAACAAGGATACGACAAAGTTATCAATTTAGCTATGGCTATTGGAGGCGCCGGCAATAATTCTGCAAGACTTAAGCTCGATGCTAAGCCTTCTGTTAGAATTGGCAACATTCCTTTGAACTATCCGGGTAGAATTACTATCGTAAATACTGAGTTTAGATAGTAGATGTAGATTATTATTTATATAGCTGTATCGCTGAAGATTTTTGTAAATGCTTTATGCCTAAATTGATTTTTCAATTTATTTTTACAATTTATATTCGATACAGCTTTTTTTGTTGAACTTTGGGAGTTATTAAAACATATTTCATGGAATATTATACGATAATATTTTTATTGATTATTGGTTTATTTATTTCTTTTCTTGAAGGCTTGCTCATCGAGCTTACTCAAGATGCAATTATTCAAAATAATTCATTAAAACCCGAATCGACTAAACAAATACAAAAAATTTGGGATAATTACGAAGATTATTCTATTTCTTTGACCATATTTGAACGTCTGATATATCTTTTATCATTCTTTTTCTTAGGCTATCTTCTTTTTAGTCTTCCATTCGTAATAGCACTGGTACTTTGCCTATTTTCTTGTGCAATACTAATTATTACTCGCAATGCCAGCTATGCTCTTGGAAAAAGGTTGAGCGAAAAAATCGCTGTAAAGTTTGGCAAAACTATCATCTGGATTGCAATGCTTACTAAACCGGTTGCTCTGCTTACTAATTATCTTATTAAATTAATTGCGGGCGAAAAAGATGAAGAAGCTGCTCGAGAAGAAATTTCTGAGTTAGTGGAAATTGCTCGCGAAGAAGGAAATCTGGATGACGATGAATATAGAATTTTGAAAAATATTATGAAATTTTCAGATGTCTTGGTTTCAGACGTTATGACTCCACGCACTGTGATCTTTAGCTGCAAAGCTGATACTTTAGTAAAAGATGTAATCAACATGCCTGAACTCAGAATGTATTCACGATTCCCAATCTGGGAAGGCGATTCATTCGATACTGGTGTTATTGGTTATGTTATGGCAAAAGATGTTCTTCATGCTGCTCTGAGAGGCAAAAACAATAAGACATTAAGAGATTTTAAAAGAGATGTTTATTTTATTCCTGAAAATGCTCCTTTAGATAATGCTTTAGATAGGTTTCTAAATAGAAGACAGCATATTTTCATCGTTGTTGATGAATATGGAGGAGTCGAAGGGCTGATTACAATGGAAGATGTGCTCGAAACTATGCTCGGTGTCGAAATTGTTGACGAAGCCGATAGGTTCGTTGATATGAGGGTCTTAGCTAAACAAAGAAGGGATATTCGTATCTCAAATTTTGAAAAAAAATAATTTTTTTTGATATTTTTTATTTTTTTTCTTGCGTATATCAAAAATTTTCCTTAATTTTGAATCTCTTTAATGATGACATTAATGATTTGTTAAATGAGAATCGGGGTGTAGCGCAGTCCGGCTAGCGCACCTGGTTTGGGACCAGGGGGTCGGGGGTTCGAATCCCTCCACCCCGACAAGGCTTGAGAAATCAAGCCTTTTTTTTATATATTTTGCTTTATTACGATTATTGCTACAAAATGATAATTTAAAAAATGCTTTCAGGGTAATAAATTTCTTCGAGTACTAAACCATTGGGCGCTGCTAATGGACTTATCTTATCTCGATTGGGATTATTCAATTTGAATAGAATTTCTTCCTTTGATATTTTCTTTCTCGAGTATTCAAGCATTGCTCCTACAATTGATCTCACCATTCCATAAACAAATCTATCCGCTTTAATTCTTAACCTCAAATAAGATTCATGCTCTTCCCAATTGCATTCTTCAATTTTACAAACATAATTCTTAGTATCAGGATTATTCTTAGAAAACGAAGTAAAACAATACTTGCCTAAAAACAAATCACCGGATGCTTTCAAAACTTCTTTATCGAATGGAAATTTGTAAAAAGTTGAAAAATGTCTATCAAAAACTGATTCCTTATGAATAATTGTATATGAATATCTTCTCGCAATAGCATCAAATCTTGCATGAAAATTATCATCAACAAATTTAGCATCTTTTATTCTGATATCTTGAGGAAGTTTGGAGTTTATTGCTTTTACAAGTTTATTTTCAGGTATATTGATTTCTTCAATTCTAAAATTAGCTACCTGACCTGAAGCATGAACACCTGCATCTGTACGTCCTGATCCAATAAGATTAATTTTTTGGGATGTCATCAATTCAATAGTATTTTCGACAGTTTGCTGCACAGTGCTAGCATTTGCCTGAGTCTGCCAGCCTTTGTAATTAGTACCGTCGTATTCAATTAATAAAGCAATATTCATAAAACAAAATCATTTTTTACCAAAAATATTCATTAAAAATAAATTATTTAGTTTGAATGAAAAAATACTTTTTTATTTCTTTAGTTTTAACTATATTAGAACATTAGCATTTCCTAAATGTGAAAAATAGGATTAATATAGATGTTTTTGAGTGAAATGGCGAAGATTAAATTGACAGACGCGCCGGCTGATAAAAAGCTGAAAATCAAAGAGATAACTGCCGGTGGAGATATTAAAAGGCACTTGACTATTATGGGATTGCATGTCAATGACATCCTTATTAAGCAAACTTGGGCTAAATGGGGTCCTGTTTTAGTCCAAAATTTATCTAATAGTGAATCTAAAGTCGCCATTGGCAGAGGTTTAGCAGATAAAATTATTGTTGAGATTTAATAAGTATTATAAATGAAAAGTTTTTCCGCTGTACTAATCGGACAACCAAACTCCGGTAAGAGTACTTTGTTCAAAATGATTACCGATAATAGGTCTTCATTAGCTGGCGCAACCGTCGATATAAATTCATCAGAAATAGATTTTTACGGCACAAAATTTAGAATTGTCGATTTGCCGGGTCTATACTCTCTCAATCCAACTCATCCCGCTGAAGAAATTACCACAAAATATTTGATGAATCAAAATATTGATTTAATTATCAATGTTGTCGATGCTTCGATGCTTACTCGTAGTCTGGAATTGACTGTCGAGTTGATGGAATTAGGGCTTCCAATGATTGTTGTTTTAAATATGACTGATATCGCCGATAATAACGGTATCAAAATTAATTATCAACAACTTGAAACTATAATTGGTACCACAGTAGTACCAACTCAAGCAGTTTATGGCAAAGGAATTAAAGAACTTACCGATATCGCATTGCAAAAGTTCAATTCCCCAAGAAATGCGCCTATGGTTCTAAAATATACTCATCACTTAGAAGTAAAATTAAATGCAGTATCAGCCGATATTGAGCCACATCTAAAAGGATTAAATGGTTCGCCTAGATTTTATGCTATTAAAGCAATTGAAAATCCGGATATGCTGCCTAATCATATAAATGAGTTGATAGAATCTTCCAAAAAAGCTATTGATGATGAAATATATGGTAGCCATCATAAAGATGCTTTCGAAAGTATTTCTCTCGAACGTCATCACTTAGCTATGTCGATTAGCGAACAAGTAACCACTTATAGCAAAGTAAGAAAAGCTCCATTATCTGAGAAATTTGATAATTGGCTGCTTCATCCAATTTTTGGATATTTCTTTGTTATTGCTTTCTTCTTTATTTACTTCTTTACAATTTTCATAGTTGGAGATTTCTTCAGCAAACTAAGTGCTCCACCATTAGATTGGCTTTCTGGGCAAATTGATAGTTTGAAAAACGTAAATGAGTTCCTTTGGCATACTGTCAATGGTGCTTTCTTAGGTTTTTCGGGAATTTTGGGTATAGTTCTTCCCTACTTTTTGCCATTAGTATTCCTTACTTCTATATATGAAGAGTCAGGATATTTATCTAGGGTTGCTTTTTTAGTTGATGGGCTTATGCATAAAATTGGACTTCATGGCAAATCTGTAGCTCCATTTATTTTGGGATTCGGCTGCTCTGTGCCTGCGATTTATGCAACAAGAATGATTGAAAACAAAAGAGATCGAATAATAACAAGTATATTGATACCATTTCTACCATGCTCTGCAAGAATAGCTGTGATTTTTGCTCTTTCTGTGGTTTATGCAAAGCCTTTATGGGCTATTGTTGTTTACGTTACAGTTCTATTTGCAATTGCAATTCATGGCAAGATTTTATCAAAATTCTTAAAAAACCATACTCCTCTGATTATGGATATTCCAAGATTAAAAATACCTTCGCTAAAACAATCTTTTAATAAGACAAGATTAAAAATTAATGATTTTGTCAAAGAAGCAATTTTATTCTTGGTAGTTGGTAGTGTAGTTTTGGGATGGATAGAATATTTCAATGTTGCACATTACTTAGATTATATTTTTTCTCCGATTGTAAGCAGTTTGTTAGGACTTCCCGAAAAGTTGGGCTCAACTCTTTTGTTTGGATTCTTCAGAAAGGAATTAATTTTAGTAATGGCAAACCAAGCACTTGGTGTACAAACACTCGCTCAATTGCCAATGACAGCCGATCAAACACTTGTATTCATAATTTTTGTAACCTTCTATTTCCCTTGTTTTACTACATTTGTGGTGATTTGGAAGGAGTTTGGATGGAAAATTGTAACGATGTCGTCATTATTAAGCATTTTTATTGCAATCGTTGCATCTTTAATATTTAAAATAATATTAGCCCAATTGCAAAATTTCATTTAGATAAGAATAAAAAATTTATTAGTTTAGCAGAAAAGATTATAAACAAATTAAGAATTAATTTGTATGATAAATGAAGATAAAAATCCATTAAGCCAGGCAGTGCAAGACTACCTGAAAACAATCTACAAGCTGGAAGAACACGGCTTGGTTTCAACAACAAGTATTGCTAAAGAATTAAATATATCTGGTGCATCTGTAACCGGTATGCTAAAAAGATTAGCCGGCATGAAATTGGTTGATTATAACTCCTATAAAGGCGTTAGATTGACTAACGAAGGCAGAAAGATTGCTTTAGAAATAATACGTCATCATAGACTTCTTGAATTGTATCTTAAAGAAGCTTTAGGCTTCCCATTAGATAAAGTGCATGACGAAGCCTGCAGACTCGAGCACGTAATATCACCTGAATTTGTAGAAAAAATTGATGATATTTTGGGCAATCCTGAATTTGATCCTCATGGACATCCAATTCCATCAAAAGACGGCACAATTTCTAAAAATAATGAAATGGCTCTTATTTCAGCCAATCCAGGCGATGAAGTGATTATTACTCGTCTTGCAGACTATGATGAAGAAATGCTTGCTTATTTCGAGAAGAAAGGTTTAATTCCAGGTGTAGAAATGAAAGTAGTAGATAAAGCTCCTTTCAACGGTCCTGTTACTGTTTATTACGAAAATGAAAATCAGATTATCGGCAACGAAGTATCAAGAAACATTTTTGTCGAAGTAAAATAAATGTCGCACGATCATCATCATGATCATCACAAAATTGATAAGGAAACAAGCAGTTTTAGGCTGCTTGTTTCCTTTTTAGTTAATCTAATCATTGCTTTATCAGAAATTATTGGCGGAATTTTATCAAATTCTTTAGCTTTGGTTTCTGATGCTATTCATAATTTGAGCGATACTATCTCAATTTTTATTGCTTATTTAGCTATCAAAGTAGGCAAAAAACCTTCGAACAATAGAAAGACTTTCGGATATAAACGTATTGAAATTTTAGCAGCTCTATTCAACTCAGCTACTCTTTTTGGAATATGCTTATTTTTGATTTATCAGTCAGTTTTAAGATTTTTCGATCAAGAAAAAATTGATTCGGATACCATGCTAATTGTAGCAATAATTGGATTATTAGGCAATCTTACTGCAATGATATTACTTAATAGGGATAAATCTAAAAATATTAATATAAAAGCAGCTTATTTGCATTTGCTCGGCGATACAATCTCTTCAGTTGCTGTTGTTATCGGCGCTATTTTAATTAAATTTTACAATGTATTTTGGATCGATGCTCTAATCACAAGCGCTATTTCTATTTATATTCTAAAAGAAACCTACGAAATTCTTAAGCAAGTATATTCAATTTTAATGCAAGCTACTCCATCAGGAATTAATATTGACGAGATCAAATTGAGATTAGAACAAATTGCTGGGATTGAAAATATACATCACATTCATATTTGGAATCTTACTGATTCACAAATTCATTTCGAGTGCCATGTTGATTTTTGTAATGATTTGTTATTAAGCGAAGCTGATAGATTGCGAGAAGAAATTAATGAAATTTTGCACCATGAATTTGAAATTGACCATATTACAATTCAAGTGGAACACAAGCATTGTTCGGATACTTCATTAATTAATAAATCTGAATCTTTATAGGTTTGAATTTTAATAAATTTTTTTTATTTTTGAAACCTTTAGCCAACTTAGCTCAGTTGGTAG
>CAZBNQ010000099.1:0-8985 GCA_964493035.1 uncultured Hyphomicrobiales bacterium
TGACTCTTGGGTTTTTATCCGGCTGCTCTAACGACGATGACGATCCTTCAGATCCAAACAAACCTGCAGTAAATTCTTGCGAAGGATGCCACACAAACTACACACATCTTAAGCAAGTTTATACTCCTGATTCGACTAGCGGTGGATCCAGCTGCGGCGGCGAAACTCCTCATATCGAACCATACGACAGAGTTTATATTGGTGGCGAAGGCTATACTGAATTTAAAAAATCAGAACACTACAAAATGGGTTGCACAAAGTGCCATAATGGTACTGATGGTACTGACAATAAAAAAATTGCTCACTCTGGCAATTTTATTTCAAAGCCATCTACTGCTAAAGACGAAAAATGCAAATCCTGCCATGCAGACGAAGTAATGAAAACTCATAATTCTTTGCACGAACAAGGCTGGGGACAAAAACGCAAAGTTACTGTTCGCTACGGACTTGCCGGTGCTCATGAATTTGACAAACTTCCAAAAACTGTTCAAGACGGCTACAAAGAAAATTGTGCTAAATGTCATGCTGCTACTTGCGGTGATTGCCACGTAAATCGTCCAATTGCTCAAGGCGGTGGATTGAGAAGCGGCCATAATTTCTTCGAACCAGACATGCTCGATAATTGTATCGGTTGCCATACTTCACGTGGTGGTCATGCTTTCTTAGGTGTTGCTCCGGGCACTGTCCAAGACGTACACAAATCAAAAGGCATGAAATGTACTAGCTGCCATACTAAAGACGAAATACATGGTACTGGCGAATTTGTAGAACAAAGATACAAATACAATAAGCTTCCAACTTGCGAAAAATGCCATTCAAATATAGCACAATCTAACACTTATCATATG
This sequence comes from uncultured Hyphomicrobiales bacterium, assembly GCA_964493035.1. Classification (GTDB taxonomy): domain Bacteria; phylum Bacteroidota; class Ignavibacteria; order Kapaibacteriales; family UBA2268; genus JAUQWR01. The sequence continues at coordinate 849 of CAZBNQ010000099.1, forward strand.
GTGCATGGCAATAACCTTACTTGCCAAACTTGCCACTCCCAAGCTTACAATAATTGCGGTAGCTGCCATATTGGTGGTGATGGCGCTAGAATTGCTTCTTATCAAGACTTCAAAATCGGTGTCAATCCAATTAAAGATGCTAAGAGCAAATATAAACTTTCATTAGTAAGACATACTTTGATGGCTCCTGATAGCTGGTCAAAATATGGTGTAGCTAATTTAGCAAACTTCAATGCTTTCCCTGTTTATAACTATACTACTCCACACAATATCTTGCGCTGGACTCCAAGAACTAAAGTTAATACCGGAGAAGCTTGCTCAGCAGCTTGCCATATTTCTAATGAAAACGGTACTGCAAAAAACAAACAATGGTATTTATTTGAAAGCGATTTGAAGTATGATTGGGAAAAATCTTCTTCTAAATCTGTTACTGTCGATGGACAATTACCAAGTAGTTGGTTTAATAAATAATTTTAATTTTTAATTCAGAGGTGAATATGTTTAAGAAGTTGAATTCTTATTTCTTGTTGCTCTTAATGGTATTGAGCTTTGCAATAGTTGGTTGCTCCGATGATGATGATCCAAGCACTCCAGCAAAATCAGAATCACAATTGCTTTTGGAATACTTAGAAAGTTCTACTGCTGGTGATTATATCAATACTATTGGTAGCAACATCGTTACTGCTAGTGAAGTTAAAACAAACATCACAGCAGATCCTGCAAAATACTTGGTAATCGACATACGCGATACTGCTGCTTTCAACAAAGGACACATCAAAGGTGCAGTAAACAAAACTATGAAAGAAATCTTAGCTTATGTTAAGTCTATCAATACAACTCAATACACAAAAATCTATTTGATTTGCTATTCAGGCCAATCAGCTGCTTATACAACTTCTTTGTTGAGAATGTTGGGCTATAATAATATTTTCAGTATGAAATTTGGTATGTGCGCTTGGCACACTGATTTCGCTGCTTCTTGGAAAGGTGGTGTTACTAATTCTTGGGCTTCAGATTTCGTTACTCCTGATGTTGCTAAACCTGCAAAAGGTACAACTTTGCCAAGTATCTCAACTGGCAAATCAACTGGCAAAGAAATTCTCGAAGCAAGAGTTGCTGAACTTCTTCAAGCTCCATTCCCTTCAATTGGTCAAGCTTCATTAAAACCAAACTTAGCTTCATATTTCGTTATGGCTTATTGGAATGCTGCTGACTATGCTGAATGCGGTCACATTGCAGGCGCTCCTTGCTATGTTCCTAAATCAGACTTGAAGAGCACAACTAACCTTTATACAATCCCAACTAACAAACCAATTGCAATTTATTGCTATACTGGCCATACAGCTGCTTACGCTGCTGCTTATTTGAAAGTTTTGGGCTATGATGTTAAATCTATTTCTTTCGGTGGCAATGCTATGATTTATGATATCATGCTTAGCAAAAACAAAGCTACTTGGAAAGACTCAGAAGTTATGGACTATGAATTAGAAAAATAATTCGATTAAATATAATAATAATTATTGAAGCTGTCTCGCAAGTGACAGCTTCTTTTTTTTAATTATTTTCTGTAAATTGAACCATTGTTTTTATTAACTTTTAAATTTGTTTTTTGATGAATAAAGGCGCTTTTTCTAACTTTCTTCGCAAAATCGGCTTGATTTATTTTGCTGATTTAATTTGGTTTAGATTCCAAAAATTAAAGCATCGCAAAGCTAATCAGCTTTTCAAAAGCAATTATCCTCATGTCAAGCTGCCACCTGATTATCTGATTTTCGAATCATTTCAGATGCATTATCATAATTATTATATCGAAGGACGAGATTCTGCTCAATGGCTGATTGATCATCTAAAAAAACATATTGAGCTTAGTAATAAAAGAATCCTTGATTGGGGTTGTGGTCCCGCTCGTATTATTAGGCATTTGCCGGAATTAATTGCCAATAATTGCTCCTATTATGGAACTGATTATAATGCTGATTCAATAAATTGGTGCAGAGAAAATCTTAAAGATATTAATTTCAATCTTAATAAATTGGAAGCAGATTTGCCTTATGAAAATGGTTTCTTTGATGTGATTTATGGATTATCTATATTTACTCACCTATCCGAAAAAATGCATTTCGATTGGTTTGATGAGCTCTATAGAGTGCTAAAACCCGGTGGAATTATGTTTATTACTACTCAGGGCGATAATTATATTAGCAAATTGACTGATGAAGAACGTGAGGAATATAATAAAGGCAATATAGTTGTGAGAGGTAACGTAAAAGAAGGGCATAGAACTTATTCCGCTTTTCATCCAAAACAATTTATGCTTAAAATGACTGCGAAAACTCAAATTCTCGAACATATTGAAAGAAAGCCTGAAGGTGCTTGGGTTCCGCAAGATATTTGGATACTCAAAAAATAGATTACTTATTATCTAATTCCCATAGATATAAATATTTTAGTAATGTATAGAAAAAGACACCAAATGCTGCTGAAAAACCTCTAATTCCATCTAAAAACCCAAGTCTGACAAAATACATTTTGATGAATCCTGTAAAAGGATTAATCAATAAATTCATGAGTTTAAATTTTCTACCTCTTTTATGATAAGACTCGGCTTGGAGTTTGGCATAAGAAACCATTTTGTCGTAGTGATGAAATAGATCTCTATAAGTGCGATGAATAGCCCAGCCATCAATTTTGCCGGTGCTGCCATTATATTCCAGCGTCTCATGTATTAATGTACCTGTATAATGAGGATTGGACTTTCTGCTCAATAATCTTACTATACTATCCGGCTGCCAGGAATACTTTAATATTTTGCCAAGATAATCAACCCGTCTGGATATAGAATAAGCATCAAATTTAGGATTAGCAAGCTCTTGTTTGATATTCGCAGCCATTTCTTTGCTTAAAGATTCATCTGCATCTAAGATTAATATCCATTCGCCATTGCATTTTTCTATTGAAGAGTTTCTTTGTTCCACAAATCCTTTCCAGTCTTCGTGAAATATCTTGCAAGAGTATGATTCTGCAATTTCAATTGTTCTATCAGTCGAGCCGGAATCAATCAGTATAATCTCGTCAGCAATATCCTTAATGCTTTCTAAATTACGTTTGATATTGGATTCTTCATTTTTTGCAATTATTGCAACAGACAACTTGATTGAATTCATTATTTACCTTGTCGCTCGAGTTTATCTTCTGTATTTAAATAAGATTTAATTATTTCGGCATCTTGAGGCTTTTTAAGCTTTGTATAAGCATTAATAAGCATATTGCATACTTCAAGTCTTACTGATTTTCTCTGTGCTGTATCGACAATTTGATACCAAGCTTTTTGGTCGAATACTTTTTTTAAAGTGCTTACAACTTGATTTGGACTTTTTGCTTCAACTTTTTTTGCTGCATCAATATGCTTTTTAATTGCATTATATGCTCTGTTGTTTACTCTGGAGTTGTCGTTAAATTTTACATCAGTAGCACCGGAATCTGCATATTTTGATTTTTCTGCTACATATTTATAGAGCGAATCTCTTGATTTTTCGTCAGTAAAATTGAACACACTAAGTTTTGATGTAAGTTTTGGTTTTAATTTAACTGAAACATCATGAGCAGAGCGAGGAAATCCGTGTTTATTTAATTTCTTGACAATATAATTGGCAATATCTTTATTCAAATTAGTTTCAGTAAGCATCAATCCCCCATTAATAAGAAGATCTCCGCTAATATTATCAGCTTTATGGAATTGGCTCAAAATCATTTGCCTGATGAACTGCCCTTGATTAAAAGCTCTTTGATAATCACCAACAGAAAAAGATTTTCTAGATCGCAACACTCTTAGCATCTGCACAGCATTGCCTTTGAATCCAAGCAATTCGAGTATGCCAATTGCTTGAGAAAATCCAAATTCCACATAATAGTCAATTTTAGGAATACCGGCAATTTTTGCTAATTCTTGAAGATATCTATCGCGCCCACGATTGGCACGAAGGTTTGCAAGATAATTTAGATTAGATGTATCCGGAAAACCGGCATCCACAAAAGTGCCACGAGGAACAGAAATAACCTCGACTATTCCGGTATCGAGCCAAAAATTAACAACATGATTAGCATCGGCATGGGGCACATTAGACCCCAGCCGAGCATCAATACCTGTTATAGCTATTGTGATTCTTTCGCCTTTTAGGTTCAATTCGTTACTATTGCTAGCATCGACAACTGAATCAAGAAATAATGCCATATTCATTTCGCTTTTTGCTAATTCTGCAGAGTCGGCATTCTTATCATTTGTTTTATCAACCAAAAACTCAGACTTATTAAATTTAAGAGCAGAATTTTCGGGTTGTTGAGTAAAATCCAAATACAAGTATAATCCAACCGATCCAAAGACAAGTAGAATCAACAAAATGCTAATGGCAATTTTCTTTTTCATAATATGAACCTTATCCAAGCTCTATCGAACGTTCGCAAAAAGCATCTTCAGTTTCGAACAATTTGATAGCTATTTTTTTTATATTAGAGAATTTCTCAAACTCAGGTTTAATATTATCGAGTATGAAACTTGTAATGTTTTCGGCAGTACTTACATTATTCATCACAAGATACTTGAAATTATTTTGAGCTAAGAAATCAATAAGTAGTTTGTCTTCAGAATCGCACAAGAAAGCGTGATCGAGAGAATTAACAAGCGGACGAACAATTCTATCAATATCGTAATAATCAATTACCATAGAATTATCATTGGCTTCGCCACAGAGAATAATTTCCATTTTATAGGAGTGCCCATGAATGTTTTTGCAAGGACCTTGGTGAAATGGCAATCTATGGCTCATTTCCCACTTAAATTCTTTGCCTATAGTAATCATTTAATTCCTTATTCGCCTTTTTTGTAGCTTGCTCTTATTATTGAATTGATACCACCACGTACTTTCCATTCAGTAATTACTTCTAATTCTTTAGGATTGCATACTTTGATCATATCATCTAAAATTACATTTGTAACAGCTTCGTAGAAAATTCCTTTGTTTCTAAATTCTAAGAAGTAATATTTCAAAGCTTTAAGCTCGATACATAATTCGTCAGGTACATATTTTATCGTAACGGTGCCAAAATCTGGAAGTCCTGTCTTTGGGCATACCGAAGTAAATTCTTGGTTGACATGAGTTATCTCATAGTTCCTTCCGGGTGCCGGATTTGGAAAAACTTCTATTTCCATAATATTTACCTCATTTATAATTATAGCAAAAAATTAAACTTCTAAATTACAGAAAATATTTAAATTTGAAAAACATGAAAGGACCAAATATGGAAAAGAAGTTAGCGTATATATACGGCAAAAATGCTGTTGCTGAAGCAATAGAAAATGACACTGTTGCTAAAATTTTTATTGTGCATGGCAATCAGTCTGCATCTTCGATATTTAATAAAGCAAAAAAAGAAAAAATTCCTTGTGTAACTTACGACAAACGAAAGTTTAATGAGTTTGAACGCACTGTATTGCCAATCGGAATCAAGTCGCAAGGCATTATCGCATTGCGCAATCTATCAAGAACTTATGCTTTAGAAGAATTAATCGGCATGAGTAAAAAGGTAAAAAATCCCGTAATTGTAATACTCGACGAAATAGCCGATCCACAAAATCTTGGCGCAATAGCCCGATCGGCAGAATGTTCGGGTGCAGTTGGGATTGTAATGCCCGAACGCAATTCTTCGCCTATCACACCTGTAGCTGTCAAGGCTTCTGCAGGTGCTCTCGAGTATATGCCCGTAGCTAAAGTATCAAATCTCGGACAAGCTATTATAAAACTCAAAGATTCAGGCTTTTGGATTGTCGGCACTGATATGAAAGGCAGCAAAAAGCATACAGACAAAATATATGATTCTCCTATTGGAGTGGTTATTGGAAGCGAAGGAAAAGGAATTCGTCCTGCTATTCTAAAACAGTGCGACCACTTAGTGAAAATTCCTATGCTTGGCAAAATTACTTCTCTTAATGCTTCAGTTTCTGCTGGCATTATCCTATATGAAATTTTAAGACAAAAGCTTGATAATTAAAAAATTTAAATCATTCCGATTCGTTATCATTGGACTGAATATTATAGTGGTTGAAAAATGAATTCGTATTTTATTGGTATTAGCGGATCTTGGTGGATATTTATTGTTATTGCCTTAGTATGCTTAGGGCTTACTTTATTTTCTTATAGCAAAACAATTCCTCCTGTGAGCAGTCGCAGAAGACTTGTTTTAATTGGATTAAGATGGCTTGCAATGACTTTATTGCTCTTTGCTCTATTCGAGCCGATTTTTACAATGCTTAGTTCGGTGAAGCAAAGCCCAAGGCTTGCTTTGCTTTTTGATAATTCAAGATCTATGAATGCATCTGATGCTGGTGGCGATAGAATTAGCAAATATAAATCTGCTCTTGCCAATCTTGACTTGAAATCAATCTCTCCTGATGATTTGAAATATGCTTCTTTTGATGAAAAAACCAAACAATTCAGCCAATTTGCTTTCGATTCATTAAAATTTGACGGTAATATTACTGACTTGGCTTCGGCTATTCGCTCACTTAATAATTACACTGAAGATGATAATATTCGTGCTGCTGTGATATTTACCGACGGTGCTTATAATTCAGGCAATAATCCTGTCTTTGATGCTGAAAATTTTGGCAAACCAATTTTTATTGTCGGAATTGGTGATAGCAGCGAGCCTAAAGATATTTCTGTCCAATCTTTGATTGCTAATGAAATAGCATATATTGACAATCCTATTCCTATCAATGTCAATATCAAGTCTGCCGGCTATGCCGGACAGTCTGCTGTTTTATCATTATTTGATAACGAAAATAAAATTGGAGAGCAAACAATTAATTTTGTCCCCGATATTGATAGATATTCCGCTGTGTTTGAATATAATCCTAAGCAAGAAGGAATTAGGAAAATTAGTGCAAAATTGAATGTATTGAATTCAGAAATCACTAATAAAAACAACAATCTTTCGGAATATGTTAAAGTATTAAAAAACAAAAGAAATATTTCAATATTTGCAGGCGCTCCAAACCCAGATGTTTCGTTTATTAAAAATACAATAGCAACAGAAAAAGGCGTCGAAATAAAAGAATTTATTCAAAAGCAAGGTGCAGAATTTTATAATCAGCCCAATCAAACTGATCTGAATAATTCTGAATTGATAGTATTTGTTGGATTTCCAATTTCTTCTACTCCTAAAAATGTAATGGATTGGATAAAATCAGAGCTCGACAAAGGCAAGCCATTGCTTTTTATTGCTTCGCAATATACAGATTACAACAAACTAAAAACTTTACAAGAGCATTTGCCTTTTAATGTGGTATCTTCAAAACCACAAGAATTCCTTGCTATTCCAAATATAAATGAAGAATCTTTGTCCAGTCCGCTATTGAGAGTAACCGGAACAGATGAAGACTTGAAATTATGGAACAATCTGCCACCATTATTTAGAACAGAAACGTTTGTCAAAGCCAAACCTGAAGCTCAAATAGTAGCAGCAATGAAGGTAAATAATGTGGCTCTAAAAGAACCTTTGATATTAAGCAGAGAGTTTCAAAACCAAAAAAGCGTTGCAATATTAGGATATGGGCTTTATAGATGGAAATTGCTTGGTTATGCTGCTGATATATCCAAAGGAAGAAAAGACTCGCGCGATATGTTTGAAGCTTTGGTTAATAATAGTTTTAAATGGTTGTCTATTAGAGAGCAAAACAAATTAGTAAATATTCGTACTAGCAAAAAAGCCTATAATCAAGGTGAGAAAATAGAGTTTATTGGCGATGTTTACGATGCTTCATATACTCCTGTCGAAGATGCAAACGTATTAATTAAACTCGGTGGATTAAATGAAAACCGAGAACTCACTATGACTTCTCTCGGCAATGGTAGATATTATGCAAGTATTGATGGGCTTGCTGAAGGAGATTACTCATTCAATGCTGAAGCAAAAACATCTTCGAGAAGCTTAGGCAAGGATAATGGCAGATTTTCGGTTGGCGAAATTGCTTTAGAATACCAAAATTTGAAGCTCAATACTCCTTTGCTTAGAGCTATTGCGGAGCGAAGTGGAGCTAAATTTTTCAATTCTGATCAGACTGATAAATTGATAAATGAAA
>CAZBNQ010000100.1:0-8936 GCA_964493035.1 uncultured Hyphomicrobiales bacterium
AAAAACATCGGACGATGGATTATTTAAAGGATATATGCTTAATAATTTATTTTTATAGGTTCAATATCAGATTTTATCAGTTCTGATGATTAATTAGAATAAGAAATACTCAAAGAAATATTTCTTGTTCTATATAAATTGCCAAGCATTTCAGTATAATAATAATCTAAAGCATTTCCAATATTAAGAGTAAGCTTCATATTTGTTTTTGTTAGATTTTCAAGGTTATAGATTAATCTACAATCAACAATATGCATTGGCACTCTTGCATCATAATCTTTAACTACCATACCAATTTGATTATCTATATTCTTTACTTTGCTCTTATACCTATAATCAATTTGAAATTCGAAATCAGAAATAGGTACAAAAACATTTGTGTACCAGATAAATTCCGATCTATAGTTTAAAATTTTATCAGTACTCAAATCCTTAGGATTTAAATAAGTAAATGAAGTTTCAAGCCCAAAGAAATCAGGTATAAAGGTTTTTGCTGATAATTCAGAACCAATAATTCGAGCTTTCATAAAATTTTTAAAAATAATATTGCCTTGAGTATTAAATGTAGGCTCTATTAAATCTCTAAAATCACTAACAAAAACCGAAGCATCAATAATCAAAGGTAATGTCTCTTGATTTGTATAATTTGCACCAATCTCGGCAGATAAACTTTTTTCAGCTTTTAAATCTAAATTTTCAACAACTTTAAATCCTTGGAATGTAATCGAAGAAAACCTTTCGGCAACAGAAGGAGCTCTAAATCCAGATCCAAGCGATGCCCTCAAATTAATACTAGGACTTAGTTTATATGATAATCCAAATTTTGGTGATAATCTTGTATCAGAATCTAAATCTTCAGTTTGTTCTCTATCCAATCTTGCTCCAAGAGTATAGATTAAATCAGAATATTTATATTCTAATTGAGAATAAAATGAATAAACTAATTGTTTTCTATCTCCATAAATTTCCGAATTTACTTTATTAAATAAAAAATTAAAACCGGAACTCAAAGCGAAATTCTCAAAAAAGTCAATGTTGTATTGAAGTTCTGTATTTGAAGTCATAGCTTGAGACTTGCGATAATCACTAGAATTTTTGTCGGCACTATTTTTCATAGCAGTATAAAAAGCACCTGATTTGAGCAAAAGAAAACTACTCTCATTTACAATTCTTTTATAATTAGCAAAGAAAGACAATTTATCAGACTGGAAATTAATAACACCATTATCAAAACCGCTTGGGAAAGTAGCGCTATCAAGACCTTTCCAATAAACCCAATCATTTTTTTTCTCAGTAGCTGCCGAAGCTGTAAATGATAATTCATCTTTATCACTAATGTCGAAAATTAACTTAGAGAAAATATTATATCTCTTAGATTCATCCAAATATCTATAGCCTTGATCATCAAAATATGATGCTGATAAAATCATACCAGCAAATTTGGTTTTCTGATTATATGAAGCACTAACACCGGAACTGAACATAAGATTATCGGAATATTGCCATTCTTTGAATCTCGATTTTGTATAAAATCCACTAAATACGTTTGCTTTTATTTTTGCTTCTTCATTAGGATTTTTTGTAATAATATTGATAACTCCTCCCATAGCTCCTGCGCCATAAAGTGCCGAACCGGCTCCTTTCACGATTTCAATTCGCTCGATTTCGAACATAGGCATTGCATCACTTTTGACGTCGCTATTATCACCAGACATTATCGGAAAGCCATCCATAAGCACAATTGCACGAGAACCAACACCAAATGAAAATCCTGATGAACCTCGTATACTAATATTATCCTTGTTTATTTCCACTCCGGGAACAAAGTCTAAAGCATCATCAAGTCTATTAGAATTTCGATCGTAAATACTTCTATTATCTATAACAGACATAGAAATTGGAACTTCTTGTACGGCTTGTACTTTTTTATTTGCAGTTACAACAACATCGCCTATATGCAAAGGTTGTTCTTTCAATTTAATTTCGAGATTATTGATATTCTCATTTAAAATTACTTTTATACTGAAAGAAGAATATCCAATCATAGATACACTAAGTTCTTTTTCTCCACTGCTAATAGATTTTATAAAAAATCTACCATTTTTACCAGTCACAGCTCCTAAAGAACTACCCGCAATCCTTACAGTTGCTCCACTCAACGGCTTACTATCAGCTTTATCCATTACAGTTCCGGAGATACTATAAGTATCCTTAGCAGTCATACTTGAATAAAGAAATAAGATAAAAACTAAATTTATTATTAATTGTTTCATATACTACCTAAAATGGTTGGGGAGGAAGATTAATAAAATCAGCATTTATTGAAATATTATAGGTTTTACCAGTCTCAATTTTAATAGGGCTTGGATTATTAGGATTATTATCTAAAGAATAAACGCCTATAGCTTTCCAATCTAATAAGCCACCGAATTGCCATGCTACAGCAATATACTTAAATTCTAAAGGAGTTTGTGAAAATTCTATTGAGAAATTTGAAGAATCAACATTGAATGGCAATGTTTCCTGAGTAAAAATTGCATTGCCTGAAACTACTTCTGTTAGAATATCTTTTGGCGGATATGATTTAAAAGCTACAACCCTGAGATCTTTTAGTGAATCTATTTGTGGCCAAGAACTTTTGAAGTATATAGTACCTTTTAGATATGATTTTGAAACTTGAGCCGGAGGCTCCAAACCACCATCGCAAGAAACTAATGTAGCGATGATTATAAATAGTAAATAGTATAATTTTTTCATAGCCAATTTCATTTTTTTACAAATAATGCAAGAAAACGAAATTGGCTCTGAATAATTGGGATTTAGAATCTTTTGATTTTATACTTTGGATTTTTAGCTAATATACTGATAATACCATTTTCGCCAATTAAATGACCTGCACCAACAATAACAAAATATTTATTATCAGAATCCTTCAGATATTTTTCAATTTTATCAGCCATTTCATAATTGCGTTTATCAATTAATTCATACATAATTTGTTTCATACCATCATCTACTTCATCAACATTTAATTGCTTTTCTAAAGTTTTTAAATCTCCATTTTTCCAAGCAATCAACATTTCGGAGACCTTCTCATCAGTTTGTTCAGCTTCTTTTAGGGTATATTTAATAAATGATTCTGAATTATTTTCGAACGAATCAAATACCTGCAATTGTCGATCTAAAGTTTCAATCTCTTTAACTTCCATTTTCAAACTATCTGCACGATCTAAGAAAAACATATCAATACCCAAATCTGCTTCAATTCCGCCTTCAGCCATATCAAGATTGACCATAGTCAGAACAGCAAACCAAGGCTTAAATTTATTATAAATCAAAGCAGGCAAATTGTGTTTTGCAAAGAAATCGACAAACATCTTATAATTTTCTTCAGAAACTGCTTTTTCGAGTGTCATAGTATCTTTATAAATTGCTTTATCCATGATTTTCATTGGTTCCACATCGCCCAATTTCAATTCTACTACTAAAGTATTTGACTTGTCGAAAGCATCAAGAATTACTGGTTTGATCGGGTATAATTCAGGAGAAGCTGCATGAATAGAGCCAAGCAGATAAACCGAGTTCTTACCATCATCCACCCGCCACATCACTGTTTCGCCTTTATCTTCAACTCTTGCACTTGAACAAGAAATCGAAAATATTGATAGAACAAGTAATAGAAGTATATTATAATATCTTGCTTTTAATAACATTTTCATAAGTAAATTCCAATACTTTTTTAACATTTTCAGTCAATGGATCATCATGTCCGGAATAGATAGTTTCGATATCCAAGTCCAAAATTCTTTCTAAAGCACTAACATATTCTTTTGTATATGTACCGCCTGGAGTTTTAATACTCAAAATAGTATCACCAGAAAAGAGAACCTTTTCTTCGGGAACATATATACAAACCGAATCATTAGAATGCCCCGGAGTATGCATCAAAACCGCCATCCTATCGCCCACTTTGATATTCATTCCATCATCGATTTTAATATCAACTCCTTTAATCATGGAGTAAGCAAAAACTTTAGGATTATACTCTGCTTTAATAAGCGACAAACCACCAGAATGATCGAAATGCTCATGAGTGAGCACAACCTGCTCTACTCTGCGTTTACCTACACCAGTGGATAATGTCAATAATTCATCCATAATAAAGCCATCTGTCCCGACATCGATTAATGTGTTGACATCATCGATAGCGTTCCAGTCGCCTCTTATAAGATATACATTGCATGTATATTGTTTAGGATTCTTCTTAAAGAGAGTAACCTTCATTTATATTTTCCTATAAACGTTAGCGTCTGAAACAACTTTTTCGAATAATCCCTTACATTCATCTGGCAATTGTTGAGTTTGCTCAGTAGTAAGTAATCCACCTGGAACTAATACTTTATGAAACATTTTAAAGACTTCAATTCTTTCGGCTGGTTGGAAATGAAGAAGAACATTTTTGCAAATAATTGCATGAAAATCAGTATCAATAGGATTCAAGCTTAGCAAGTCATGCTGGAAGAATTGAACACTATTGCGAATGATATCATTAATTTTATAATTTTCATTTTCATCGATTTTTGTAAAAAAATCTTCCAAAACATTTTCAGGCATCCTCGAAAGATCTGACTTCGGATATACTCCATCCGAAACAATTTCTTTAAAATTGCTTGATTCGTCTATATCTGAAGCCGTAATTTGAACTTTACGATAATTATCTGCTCCCATAGCTTTGCACAAAATTATTGCAAAAGTATAAGGTTCTGGGCCCATTGCACAGCCGGCATCCCAAACTTTGATTTTGTTGAAGCCATTAGTAATTGGTACCAATTGATTTGTTAACTGTTCTAAAGTGTGTCTGTCCCTAAAAAAGAATGTAAATGCCATAAAAAACCATTTCAAATTAATTATTAAAAAAAATAAATGACGAAAGAATACAAGTGAAATTACAATGCCAAAATAAAAAACCGCCGAAATATTGCTAAATTCGACGGTTTATTAAATTTTATTTCAAATTATTAGAATGCGCTAGCTGGCAAATGTCTGTTAGACCTGCCGGATACTGCTCTTGAAGGATTTAAATGTGAACTGTCATCGACGCTAAATTTTGACATCAAAATCTGTAATTGCTCAGTTAGTCTTGCCAATTCTTCTGCTGTGCGGGCTACGCCTTCAACTCTGCCTGCAGATTCGCTAGTTACTTTGGAAATTGATACTACATTCTTTGATATTTGCTCGCTTGTTGCGGATTGTTCTTCGCTTGCTGCGGCTATTTGATTGATCATGTCCAATACTTCTTGAGTACTTGTCAAAATTTGCTGCAATGAAGCACCTGCTCTATCGGCAAGCTCGATACCACTTTTCACTTCTTCATTACCTCTATTCATGGCAACTACTGCAGCCTCGGTTTCGCTTTGGATGCCTTTAATCATAGATGCAATCTGTTTTGTTGCTTCAGTTGTGCGTTCAGCCAATTTGCGAACTTCATCGGCAACTACTGCAAATCCACGACCTTGCTCGCCGGCTCGAGCTGCTTCTATTGCAGCATTGAGTGCAAGCAAGTTTGTTTGATCGGCAATATCATCAATCACTGATATAATTTCACCAATTTGCTTGCTGGATTCACCAAGCTTTTGGATATTATCTGCTGAATTTTTTACAACAGTTGCAATATCACGCATCTTGGATACAGTTTGAGAAACAACCACTCCGCCTTCTTTCGCAATCTGACCGTTGGCTTGTGCCATTTCTGCTGTTTTATTTGCACTCATTGCATTTTCAGTTACTGTGCGAGACATTTCTTCTACTGCAGATGCAACTTCATCTGCCTGAGCGCTTTGCTCTTGTGTTGCAGCTGCTAATGATTCTGCTGTTGAGGATATTTCGATAGCAGATGAAGCCGAAGTTTGAACTGCATCAGCTACTTGAGTAAGCAATTGTGTGAGCGAATCGCCTAATTTATTGATATCTTCTTTAAGTTTTGACAAATCGCCTTTATATTCTCCAACCATCCGAGCAGTTAGATCGCCGGTTGCCATTACGCCAAGCACTTCTCCTGCTTCGTTGATAGGTTCGATTACTGAATCCAAAGTAAGATTGACACCTTCGACTATCTTGCGGAAATCACCTTGGTGGCGAGCTGCTTCGGCTCTTGTTTGCAACCTGCCTTCGACAGCAGCATTAGCAAGCATATTGGCATCTGCAACCAACATTCCGACTGCATCAATACAAGTATTTAAATTGTTTTTGATTTCATTGAAATCGCCATTGTAGTTGTCTGTAATTTTTGGAGGTATATCTCCTTTTGATATTCTATCTACATACTCGGCTGCTACATTTAATGGACCAATAACTGCATCCAATGTATTATTTACTCCTTGCACAATCAGTCTGAAATCGCCATTATGTTTGCTAGCATCTGCTCTGGTATCGAGTTTGCCATCGACAGCTGCTTTTGATAACATATTGGCATCGCTTACAAGCAGATTGACTGCATCAATACAAGTATTCAAATTATTTTTAATTGTATTGAAATCTCCATTATAGTTATCTGTAATCTTCGCAGGTATATTACCTTTTGAAATATTATTAACATAATCTGCAGCTACATTTAATGGTCCGATAACAGCATCTAAAGTATCATTAACACCTTGAACGATTACTCTAAAATCTCCATGATGTTTCATTGCATCGGCTCTAGTTTGTAATCTTCCGTCTACAGCAGCTTTGGCAAGAACCTTGGCATCGCTCACCATCAAGTTTACTGCATCAATACATTGGTTAAGATTATTCTTGATTTCATTGAAATCGCCATTGTAGTTGTCTGTAATTTTTGGAGGTATATCTCCTTTTGCAATTCTATCTACATATTCTGCAGCTACATTAAGAGGACCAACAATTGAATCAATAAGCCTGTTTAGTCCTTCGATCAGTTTTTTCCAATCGCCTGTATAAATAGAAGAATTGCCTCGCGTATCCAATTTACCATCAATAGCAGCCTGGATTAGTGTTGCTACTTCATCTGTTACTTTAATCAAATTAGCTTGTAGATTGTCTAAAGTATCATTGATAAATGCTTTTTCATTTGGCAAGCGTACTAGTTTTTCGCTAAAATTGCCTTTACCATATTCTGCAATACAAGCCATAGCCATTTTCTTAACTTTAATATGGCCCGCAACCATGTCGTTGACGCCTTTTGCCATATCTCTAAATAGACCAACAAATTTGGCTTCGTTCATATTGACACTAATAAATCCAAGATCATGTTGTTTAGACATATTCATCATTTCGCCAATAAAGCCATTCATTGTGTCGATCAATTGGTTAAGATTATTCTTAATTTCATTGAAATCGCCATTATAATTATCGATGATTCTTGGTGGAATATCACCTTTCGAGATTCTATCAACATATTCTGCAGTCACATTAAGAGGACCAATAACTGCATCTAAAGTATTATTGAAGCCTTGCATGATGTTTTTGTATTCGCCTTTGAAACTATTGACATCTGCACGTGCATCAAGCTTACCATCTACAGCAGCATTAGACATTCTGTTTAATTCCCCGACTAATCTACTTATATTATCCTTCATTTTCTTCATTGCTTGCAACAACATACCAATTTCATCTTTAGAATTGCTGTCCATATCTACATTCATGTTGCCATCTGCAATACCTTCGGCAGCTAGTAATGCTTTATTTATTGGCTTTTTGAGATTTGAAGTAATTACAAACAAAATAATTAATGCTAATACAACTGAAATACCTAAAAGCAATAAAATCATTGTACTAGAAGATTCATACTGCTCTTCAGCTTCTTTTCCTGACTGATTCATCAATTCTGTCTGGAAATCGATCAAATTGTTTACATTCTTCATGTATTCTGTTTGTATATTGCGATATTCACCAGTTAGAACAGCTATTGCACCTTGCACATCACCTTTCTTTTCCAAATCCATCAGAATCTTTCGAGTTTCTAAAGTCTTAGTTCTCGTTTCTCCAATTTTATCTAATAATTCTTTTCCTTTTTCGGATTTAATCGTAGCTTTTAAGCTATCAAGATTTTCGGTGATAATTTTTGTATTACTTGTAGATTTTTCGATTGCTGCTCTTCTTTGGATGGGGTCTTGAATAAAGAAAGCATCTCTGAGAGTAATTGCTCCAAAATTCAATTGGTCGATTATAGTATTCGCCCATACAGTTTTTGGAAATCTGTCTTTAACTAATTTATCGACATTATCATTCAAATTCGAAAGATTTGAATTTGCAAAAAGCCCCATTGTAATAATAATTGCAATGAGAACTGCATAACTTATACCAAGTTTAACTCCGATTTTCATAGATTACCCCTTTTTTATGCAATAATTTTATCAATTTCATGTTTTTCTTGAATAGACAGCACTTTCTCTAAATCGAGAAGAATCAGTAGCCTATCCTCTAGCTTACCGACTGCGGTAATAAATTCAGATTCGATATTGGCTACCATTACCGGAGGCGGTTCGATTATACTTTTGCTTATTCTAAGCACTTCATTGACAGAATCCACAATAAATCCAATAATTTTTGATTGTATTTCTACAACAATAATTCTAGTAGATTTATCTGGTGTAACAGAAGGCAACCCCAATCTTCTTCTTAAATCGATAACAGGTATCACCTGTCCTCTTAGATTGATAATTCCCTCGACAAAATCCGGCGAGTTTGGTACTTTAGTAATTTCCATCATTCGGTTAATACCTTGAATATTCAAAATATCAACTGCAAACTCTTCATCACCGATATGGAAACTTACCAATTGGAGTATCTGCATAGAATAGTTTTCGTTTGAAGATACTGAGTTTGTAGCAAAATCCATCATTCCTCCTTGTTTTAGATCCGTATTTACCCTATTATAGTTCAAAAAGTATTATCGTACAATTAAGAAAAAAATTGAATTA
>CAZBNQ010000101.1:0-2169 GCA_964493035.1 uncultured Hyphomicrobiales bacterium
CATTAATTTCGAGGGCTAAAGCACCATCCAAACTAATTGTAATTTGTCCGAAAGGCACAACATTAGTAGTAAGCTCGACAAAATATTTTTTATTATTGATTGTAGTAGTAGCAATACAATGATTAAAATTAATCGAAGGAAGCATTAGATTGTTTTTCCCGTATTCTTTAGTAGCCACAAGCGCCCAAGTCGCTTCAATTCCAACTTCACGACAAAGAGCAACAAACAAAGTGCTCACATCTTTGCAATCGCCCATACGAGTAATAAGCACATCCTTTGCTTCTTGTGGGATAATTCCTGACTGACGGAAAGGCACAAAGCTATATGTAACATTATTAACGATATACGAATAAATGGCTTTTGCTGCTATCAACTTATCTGATGGCACTCCCGATGGGAATATTTCAGCAATCGCATCCTTCACTTCAATTGATGTTTTTGCTTTGTTATAAGCTATATCGTAATACCATTTTGAAATAACAGACCAATCATTCAATGAAGAGTAGTTAACAAAATCAATCAAATCAATATAGCTTGGAGTCCATTCTTCTTCTTTCAATTCCTCAATATTTTCGAATGTCCAAGTCATCTTTTTCATATTGTCTATCATTTCAATTTTTGGCTCATAAGTTTTATGTGCCCACTTGATATTAATATTCTCCTTAGGATCGACCATCAAAATTGAATTGACTTTTTTAAGAGTTTTAAGCGCGGATTGAAAATATTCATAATCGAAATAGTAATTCGAAATATTTCCGAATTTTTGACTTCTAATAGTAGTTGTAACTGCTATTGCATCACCTATTTCCAGATTGGTAAACACAATATCGCTACCATTGATTTCCCCATCAAGTTTTTCACCATTTTTCTTAAAAACTTGAGCTTTATTGATTTCAATATTTAGGTTTGCATATCCGCCGACGCTATATTCGTTAAACATATCAAGGGATTCGCTGGTTAATAATTTGAAGACAACATAATTCTTTTTGATTAGTGCTCCAGTGCCAAACAAAACAGTCTGGTTTTCTTCGTGAAGAACTACAGCATCATCATCTTTACTAAATTTCTTATTTTTATTTTCATCAATAATCGCTTGATAGTCAGGCTCAGTAAAATTTTTAAACACATCAGGCTTGTTTTCTAAAATGCGCATTTCTTCTCTAGCTTCATAATCGAAAGGATTAAGTTTGATTGCATATTTATAATTTTCAAGAGCTTTATCCTTATTATCCATCTCCTTATATACTTTTGCTTTCATTAAGTATAAGTAAGCTATATTTGGAGAGTGCATTAAAGCTTTGTCAAGATATTCAAGGGATTTATTATATTCTCTTAAATCAAAATAGTAATTAAAATAGTCAGTATAAGACTCAGATTTCTCAGGATAATCAACATAAAATTCCTCGAGCAAGTCTTTATATTTATCATTTTCGCCTAAAAATTTGTAGAAAAACAGCAAGCCATAAAGTGATTTATAATTATAACTTTTTTCTACTAATCTTTCTACCTCTTTAATTAATTTATTTTTATCTTTCTTAAATTCATTATCAGTTTTAAGTCTTAAATTAATAAGGTTTGAATTATCAGGAAATTCCTTCAATCCTTCTTCAACCAATTTAATCACTGATTCATTATTTGATTTGACGGATGCCAGATTGATTTTTAGAATAATTATCTCTTCTTTGCAATTATATACTTTTTCGTATTTAGCAAGATAATTTTCTGCTTCGTCATATTTCTCTTCGTCCATTGCATCCAAATACTTCGCCAATAAAGTAAGAGGGAAATCAGGAAATTTACTTATTAATTTTTCACGTTCCTGACTATGAATAGTATTGTTTCCCATCATTCGAAATATATTCATATTGCTTACAGATGCAATAGCAGAATTTGGATATTTTTCTAATATATCTTTAGACAATTTTCTAGCTTCAGTATATCTCTGCTCCCAAATCAAAAATCCAATATATAAGAGATTATTTATATATTTATTTTTGAAAACTAATTGCTTTTTGAAAGCTGTATTTATCTCATTTTCTTGTTGTTGAAATTCATACTTAGTTTCTTTAGTATATTGTTGAGCTATATCACTCGATTGAAGATTACTAATTGGATTGCCACTTCTATCGACTACTCTCAAAGTAAAGTTTGAATTTTCAATTTCGGAGC
>CAZBNQ010000101.1:2186-8933 GCA_964493035.1 uncultured Hyphomicrobiales bacterium
CTGCCAACTTGCACAAGTATTCTATTCCAACCTTTGCGCAAAATAATATTAGAGACATAAGTATCAATACCTGTGTTTCTTTCTTCAGCTTCCTGCATAGCAAGCTTGTCATTTATCCAAATTTTGAAAGAACCAGACACGCCACATCTCACTTGACATTCCACATCATTTTCAACATTTACGAAAGACTGAGCATATATAATTGAATTATCAATTATAAAATAATTTTCTAAAAATACCCATGCACTTGTCTTGCTTGGAACAAGTCTAAACCAATTAACGTCAATATCAGAACTATTTTTGAAATAATAAGTGGATTCAGGATGATTTAAGACTCCAAAGTCTTTGTTATATCCACTTTCGGAAATATTTTCGAATGGACCCAAGCCTTGCCAGTTTTTAATTAATCCAAGCTTATTATTGTATTCTGAAGCTTTTTTCTTATCTTTTAAACTTAAGAATAACTCACTAGACCTTTCATTGGCAACAGCTTGTGAGTAGATCGAAGAGTTAGCATTATTTAAGAGATTTTCATAGACTTTATTAATTCTATTATTTAAGTAATCTGAAACACCGGAATATTTTTCGTTTAAAAATCCCATAAGAATTAATTCATAATTATCCGGAGAACTAGTAATAGTCTGCATAGTTTTTTCGTACTCTTCTTTGTATCCGAAGGCATCCAGAATAAACACCTTCATAGCATAGTAGTCTTGCTTATCTTTGATTGCGGGGTTAGATATAGCATTATTGCACATGTCCAAGCATCTGCTAAAATCGTTATTGAAAAATGCCTCTACTGTCTGCTCATAATCAGATTGTGATTGTGCTTGCGGAATGATTATGAATGTAGCGAGTAAGAATGGCACTAAGAATAGAATTGCCTTCAAACGCATATACTTTCCAAAAATTAATAAAATATTATACTCTGAAATTAATTAATTTTCTTGTCGTTACAAAGAATTAATAATCAATTAGCACATTTTTTTAATCATATTTCTTTTACTTTTTCAGCATTTACTTACATATTCATTAATATCATCACACATATCATTAATATTTGTTCATTGTGAAGCTTACAATAAAAAACCCCGCTTAAAGCGAGGTTTTAAATCTTTATATGATGTCATCTAAACTATTTTTTAGGAACAAACATCATATCATCCATTTCTTTATTCAATTCATAAGTGTTTTCATTTTTCAGCTTATAAATTTCCGAGTTTGTTTCAACAATCATAGGAAGCATAACATCCCCAACTTTCTGGTAGTTGCTCATTTTGACTGTTACCGGATATGTAGCATTAGACATTTCTTCCAACTGTTCATATTTATTCAAAAGGAATGTTTTGGCATCGAAATAATAAGTATATTCTTCGCCAGCTTTAGATTTGGCTTTAGCAACGATATTTCCATCTTGGCGGCCTAAAACTTCCATTTCGAAGCCATTATCAAGCAACTTTGTAGTTGCAAACATAATTCCGTCACCCATGATTTTATCGAATTGCTTGCCTTTTATTTCGTTATTTATTCCATTTTGGCCTGAAAACGCTTGTTGTCCATCGCACCATAATTCTTGAACAAACATACCCATATCCATTTTGAGGTAATACTTGTTTGGTGCTTTTTTATATTCTACTATTTCACCATCTAAATTTTGGCCTTGGATAATCATATTAGATTTTGATTTTACAATCATTGAACTTACTGCAGCAATACTTGATTTTCCGCCAATTGCATCGATGTGTTTTTTAATCAAATCTTCTGGGCTCAAAGACACTTTTTCCATTTTTGCTTTTTCGCCGCTTATTGGTTCTAAATCTAAGTTATATTCGATTATCTGCCCGAATTTTTCAAGATCTTGTTTTACTTTTGGATCGCCAACAACTACTATAAATGCATTCTTTGGATTCATAAAGTCATACGCCATAGCACTTATAGCCTTGCCTGAAGTAGCTTGAAGTCTATTGGGGTAAGATTTAAATCTTTCCAATGGTATGTTTAAGAAGTCTGCTGATTGGATTAAAGATGCCAAATATGATGAATTTTCGAATGACATATAATACTGTCCTAATTCGAATTTCAACAATCTATTCAATTCATCTGCAGCTGGAGCTTCATCAGCCAATTGTTGCAATTGTTCCATTATAACTGTGATTGAAGAATCTGTCTTATCCATTTTGACATCTGCACCACAAGCAAATCTGTTCAAATATTTTGAACTAGTCAAATAGCCCCAAGGTGAATAAGTGAATGAATGAGTTTCTCTCAAAGTACGAAACAATCTGCCACCAAATCCTGAGCCAATAATCTTAGAAGCCAACTCTAAAGTTTCATATCTTTCGTCGGTCGATGGCACACCAAGAGAAGTAACAATAACAGTCGATTGAGTCGAGCCAGGGCGATTGATAAAATATACACCTTTAGGCATAGACTTAGCTTCAGGAATTTTAATTTCTAAAGACTTGCCTTTTTTCCAATCACCAAAGCTATTATCTATAGCTTTGAAAATCTCTTCAGCGTTCACATCGCCGATAATAGCAATTGAAGCTTGATTTGGTTTGAAATAAGTGTCATAATAATGCTTAACATCATCAATTTCGATAGATTCTACTGATTTTTCAGTAGCAGAATTGGCATAAGGATGATTTTCGCCATAAAGCACTTTACGAGCAAGAATAGCACCCAACTTCGAAGGCTGAGATTTATCATTAATCAATCCTGCAATCATTTGTTTTTGCAATTTTTCGAATTCATCTTCAGGAAGGCTTGGCTTCAAAACAACATCTGTATAAATATCCAAGATCAATTTCATGTGTTTTTTGAGTCCTGAAGCGCTAACTGTGATATAATCACCAGTAGAGCTTGCAGAAATCGAAGCACCAACTCCATCAATTTGATTCGCAATTTGTTGAGCATTGCGTTTGCCGGCACCTTTAGTCAATAATGCTGCCAACAAATCTGCAGTACCGGCTTTTGTATCGACAGAAGTACCGCCGGGAATCAACAAATTAAGCGATAAAGTCGGTTGGTCTTTATCTTCAATTACAAAAATTTTCAATCCGTTTGGCAAAGTTTTTTCTTTGTGCGACGGGAATTTAAACTCTCCGGCAGGCAAAGACTCCGGTTTTTTACTTACATCTATGGTTTGTGCAGTCATAATATTCACAAGAATTATGCTTATAACAAAAATATATGATAAGAACTTCATTTTATTTCCTTTGAAATTAATTTACATCAAAAATATTAACTAAGCTTTTTTCGGGATATATTGCAAAATCACTCTATTTTTAGTACCCAAGTATTGCTTAGCAACCCTCATGATGTCTTCTTTAGTCACTTTCAAATAGTTTGCAAGTTCTGTATTGATTAATTTAGGATCATTGTAGTAGCTATTGTAACGAGCAAGAATACGTGCTTTGTCTAATGCATCTTTCAATCCGAAAATTGTTTGAGATTCTTTAATATTTTTGGCTTTTTGAAGTTCTTCGTCGCTAATACCTTTTTCGATAACTTTTTCAATTTCTTCAAAAAGTGCATTTTGCAAATCTTTCAAATCTTTGTCTGGCTGAATAATGCCATAGAACACAATAGCACCAGATTTTTCGAGGCTCAATGGGAAAGCAGTAGCTTCGACAGCTAATTGTTCTTTATCAACAATAGTTTTATAAATTCTTGAGCTTTCGCCGGCAGCTAAAATATCATTAAGCAACATCATAGCATGATAATCTTTATCGCCCAAAGAAGGTGCTCTGAAAGCAATGAAAACTCCCGGAAGCTGAGCTTTTTCGTCGTCGATTTTTTCTACTACTTCGCCTTTCATTGCGTTAAGTTTGAATTGTTCTCTTTTTGGCAGATCTGTTTTGGGGAACTGACCAAAATATGAATTGACGTAATTTCTTGCATCCTCGATATTAAAATCGCCTGCTATTACTAATGTTGCATTATTAGGTCTGTAAAAATTATTATAGAATGCTCTGAAATCTTCGTTTTTCGCATTTTGGATATGCTCAGCGCTACCTAAAGTAGTCCAAGAATAAGAACCACCAGCAAACAAATGCTCGCACACCTTATCCAACAAATTGCCATAAGGCTGATTGAATCTTCTCATATTCATTTCTTGAAGAACTACTCCGCGTTGAGTTTCTACTCCGATTGTATCCACAAGCAATCCGCGCATTCTTTGAGATTCGATCCATAATGCCAATTTTATCTCATTAGCCGGAAGACGCAAATAATATACTGTTTCGTCAAATGATGTATGAGCATTCAAATCCCCGCCTGCTTCTTGAATATATTTATCTATACTTGCTCTTGGGATATTATTAGTTGCTTCGAACATTAAGTGTTCAAAAAAATGTGCATATCCGGTTTGAGATGTAAATTCATCTCTCGAACCTACTCTATAATGCACAATTGTTGCCACTACCGGGGCTGATTTGTCGATATGATAGATCACCTGCAATCCATTTGGCAGAGTATCTTTGGTGAATTCAATGGGTTTCATCTGACACATAGCCGAGTCCATACCTCCCGCGAAAAGGAAAAAACCTAGAGCTATGCCCAGCATTTTCCCAATCAGATTTAATTTTTTCATAATAACCTTTACAAAAAGTCACAAACATTTCTACTAAATTATGAATTTTTACGCAAAATTTCATAATTAGTTACATCTAACTTAATTATAAAAGTATATGAATTTATTCAGAGGCTTCCTTCTTTTGTGCAAATTTTGACACAATGATACTTATTTCGTACAATACAAATAAAGGTGCTGCAAATATCAACTGGCTGATTGGATCTGGAGTAGGGGTGAGCACTGCTGCAAATATCAATATGGCAATCACAGAATGCCTGCGGTATTTTCGTAAAAATCCCGGAGTGAGCATCCCAAATTTCGACAATATAAATGAGACCATTGGCATTTCAAACAATATACCCGACGCTAATAGTATCATCGAAATAAAACTAAAATAGTTGTTTATATCAATTATATTCTTGATTTTTTCGGAGCCAAAACTTGCAGCAAATCCCAGCATTGATGGTATCATTACAAAATAAGAAAACGCAACTCCGGCAAGAAAACAAAAAGATGTGAAGACAGTAATTGCTCCTACCCATTTCTTCTCATTATGGTATAATCCCGGAGATACAAATTTCCATAATTGATACAACATAAATGGGAATGATATAATAATACCGCATATCAGGATTACTTTGAAATATAAAAAGGGCTGCCCGAATGGCATCAAATTTTGCAAATCCAGCTTGGCATTGCTTGCTGGCTTTAGCAAAACATAATCCATAATATCGCTAATAAAATATCCACTTACTGCCGAACCAACTATCAAAGCAAGCAATGCATATACTATTCTTTTTCTCAGCTCTTCGAGATGATCCCAAAAGCTCATTTCCTGATGTTCTGTTTCTTGTTTTGTTTCTTCCATATATTCTATCGACTACATACCTTCAATGTATTTATATTTTTCGCTTACAACTTGTGGGCTATAGAGCCTCCAATCGCCAAAACCATTGCTATCTATGAAAATAAACTCTCTATTGTTTTGGTATATCCAACGTTCATAAGCACGATTGTCATAATTTGAAATAGAATTATCTATTTGAATTGGTCTTCCATAGATAATATATACCATGCCTTTATCAGTAAGCCATCCTGCAGTATAAGACCTAAAATTATTATTAGCATAGGCAACTCGTTCATAATACTGCTCCATTGCCTCATTAGTCAAAGTGCCAGGCGTTGGATCCAACTCAACCCAAAAAGCATGAAATCTATTTCGTTTTTCTTCATCGTTGCTGGCTTCTTTGATAAAATCTAAATCTTTCTGACGAGCTACATATCTAAGCTGGCTTATTGCTTTGTCTATATCTTCAATACCTTCGTTAAATCCATTTGGTGAAGATTTTATCGACCTTTCGACTATTGCTAAAATATCATTTTTTGTATATTCAACGGAATCTTCAGTTCTTTTTAATAAATATATTTTTAATGTGTAGGAACCTGTCGATTTTATTGAAGATTTATCAATTCTTAAAAACTCTTGTGTAGTACCCATTTTTATTATTTTTTTAATAGGCTTGCTCGAATATACAACTTTTTCTCCATCTAAGATTTCGTATATATATTCTGCTTCTTTATCTGTATCGCTGTTGTTGTAAGTTTCGAAAAAAGCGAAAAAATAGTCTTTCAAAATCCCGATATTATCGGATACATGAGGTGTGATAGAATATTTTCCATTTTTTTCTTCAATACTTGAAACAAGCATTATACCACTTGTTGAAAAATTATATTCATTATAATTTATTATCGTGAGAGTTCTGCTTTGAGTCATTTCAGCTTTGCTTTGCTGATCTAAAATGCTAACACTTACTTTGTAAACTCCCGGAGGCAATTGAGCAATAGCTTGATTGAAATCAAACTTTCCGGTGCTTCCTTGGCATACTTTATAGTCTTCCTCGACTATTACTCTTTCTATATTATTTGAATAAAACTTATTATTTGCTGAATCGCTAATATTGATCAAAATATTATACTTACAATAATATTTTCCTGAAGATGCTCTAAATTCAAGAGATTGATATGGAACTAAAGTATAGATATCTACTCTTGCACTATCGAATGTCTTGCCTTTAAAAACTACTGCATCATAATGAAATATGCTTGGTTTAGAATTTTCTTTTACTTCTTGACCAAATGCAAATTCGAAACTAATCAATCCAATAAGTAAG
>CAZBNQ010000102.1:0-8896 GCA_964493035.1 uncultured Hyphomicrobiales bacterium
AATTAGGTATTCAAAACGAAACTATCGGCGTTGCTCCTGTTGGTTGCTCTGTTTTTGCTTATCACTATATGAACGTTGATATGCAAGAAGCTGCCCACGGTCGCGCTTGCGCTGTTGCTACCGGTATCAAAAGAGTTTTCCCTGAAAAATTTGTATATACATATCAAGGCGACGGCGACTTAGCTGCTATCGGTACTGCCGAAACTATGCATGCTGCTAACCGTGGCGAAAATATTCTTGTTGTGTTTATCAACAATGGTATCTATGGCATGACTTCCGGTCAGATGGCTCCTACTACTCTTCCCGGTATGGTTTCTACTACCAGCCCTTATGGCAGAGACGTTAAAACTCAAGGCCATCCTTTCAAAATTAGCGAAATCTTGGCTCACCTTCCTGGTGTTGCTTATGTTACTCGCCAATCTGTTCATAAAGCTGCTAACGTTCGCAAAGCTAAAAAAGCTTTGAAAAATGCTTTAGAATATCAAAAGAAAGGTCTCGGACTTTGCTTAGTTGAGATAGTTTCTAACTGTCCTTCTAACTGGAGAATGACTCCTAAACAATCTAATCAATTTATCGATGAAAAAATGATACCATTCTACCCGCTTGGTGATATTAAAGTTCCGGAGGTGAAATAATATGACAGAAGAAGCTTTATTTGCAGGTTTTGGCGGTCAAGGTGTACTCTCTATGGGTCAAATCCTTGCTTATGCCGGTATGATTGAAGGCAAAGAAGTTTGCTGGATGCCATCCTACGGTCCTGAAATGCGCGGCGGTACTGCTAATTGTATCACTATCGTTTCCGATACTGAAATTAGCTCTCCTATCATTTCTATGTATGATACTGTTATTGCTTTAAATCAGCCTTCAGTAGATAAATTCGAATCTCGTATCAAAGTTGGTGGCACTATCATCTATGATAGCACTAATATTTTAAATCCTCCAACTCGTTCTGATATCAAAATTATCGCTGTTCCTGGTAGCGAAGAAGCTGTTAAATTGAAAAATACTAAAGTATTGAATATGATCATGCTTGGTGCTTTTATCGGCGCTCGCGATACTGTTAAATTTGAAAATATTAAAAGCGCTTTGGAAAAAGTTTTCGAACGTTATCAAAAACTTATTCCTCTCAATATCGAAGCTTTCGAAATTGGTAAAAGCTATGCTAAATAATTATCTTTAGATAATACTTTAAGAGGCTGCCTTGGGGCAGCCTCTTTTTTTTAATTCGCGACTTTTATTAGCTTTTCGCCTTCTTCGGATTTTATATATATTAAATATATTGATTTTGACTTGTTTATCATATTTATATCAATATTGTTTACACCTGTATTCACTCTCATTTCTTTTCTATTTAATTCTCGCCCTTCTATATCAAATATTCTTATTTCAATTGCTCTTTCAATCTCACTCTTCAGGTTTATCAATAATTTATTGTCTCTTGAAATTGCAGATATTATTTCAAATCCTAAATTATCTTCATTTATATCAGAACTTAATTCAATCTGAAAATTCCAAGTATCAGACCAATCTGAGCTATCTGCATATTCATTAATAAATCTTACTTTCCAGTTGATATAATCGCCTTCTACAAGATCTTTTAATACATAAGAAGTTTCGGTATTTAGTTCAATTAATCTGCTAAAACTACCTTCGATTGACAAAAGTGTTCTAACAGCCTTATCATTTTTTCCCCATGCAAGAGTAACCTCTTGTAATTCCTTATATGAAGTGTTATTAGCAGGTAATGATAGTATTGGTTTATCGGGTTTTATTGTTTTGATGCTAAAATCATTTGTCTCAGACCATTCAGTTTCACTATCTCCTAACTTTGCTTTTACTCTGCAAGCAAGAGATTTAGATGGGAACTTGTCTGTCACTTCAATAGATGTTTTGCCACTAACCTTATACTCTTTAATTAAATCCAAATTTTTCCAGCTTGGATCGCTTGTTACTTGTGCTGTATATTCAATTTCAGAATTTGGTTCATATTTAATTAATGATTTTGATAATGCATCAGTCCATTCTAATAAAAATGGAGACTCAATATCCTTTGCATTTTTAGGCGGATTTATAATCTCTGGCGTTTTTATTTGTTTTATAGGCGGATTTGCATCAAATAATGATATAGATTTACTTATTGTATTGCTTGTCTGCCCCATTATATTTTGCTTTGCATTAATAAATGAAATAGATAATAATGAAAATTTGTATTCATTATTCTGCCATAGATACGTTACTGTTTCTGTCTCAATGTAACTTGCCGGCAAACCGGGCATAAACGGTGGAATAGTATCATAAATTTTTTGAGTGGCTTTGATTCGCAATACATTTTCGAAACTACCTTTTTCTGTTATTAATGTTCCGTATCCATCAGCTTTTATTGTAATTGTCCCTCCTCTATTCATATTAACTGTTTGTCCTTGCTGCACAACAGTCATTTTTCCGGAAAATACATCAGTAAATTCGTCATTATATGTAAAAGGGAATTTTGATACAATTTGGTAGTCGGTCAATACTTCACTACCACCCTGATAGCCTGTACCTAACCTCTCGATCGAATTTGAACTGCTCTTATAATATCCATAAGAACCTTCATTTAAATAGGCATATTCTGCAGAACTGAAATTTGACGAGCCTTGACCAGTTGCAGGATTTACAATTTCAAAATTAACGACAGATTGTGGACTAGTCAATTTTTTTAATTTACTGAAGTCCCAAGTCTTATTAGCACCGCTTTCGCCCTGAAATACATTTGTAGTATCGCAAAAAGTATAAGAATACTTTTCTCCAATTTTGGGTATTATTGCTTCGGTTAGTGTAATTTGTGCTAATACAGAATCGGCACAAAGAAATGTAATTAATATGTAAAATAGATTTTTCATATAAGTCCTCCAATAATAATATTTCAAATTATTATAAAGAGGACGAAAAAAATAAAAAATATTTGGCTCGCCTAATATATTAATCCTGCATTAATTCTATATTAACAAAAAAGTTTGTCTCAAAAGAAACAAACCACTCTAATATAGAATATTTTGTAGAGACAGGTCTGTGACCTGTCTCTTGAGTTTTTCAGGTTTCTGCAGTAGAGACAGGTCTGAGACCTGACCTATAATAGAACAATTATCTTATACTTTGAGACAGGTCTGAGACCTGTCTCTACAGAAAAAATTATTTAACAATAATCCTGATTGATCTATTCAAAAATCTACCTTGTGGAGTATCTTCAGGATATTTATTAGTATTAATACCTGTCTCGATTTTGAATTTATTTCCAGAAACTGATTTGATAAATTCTTCAGTTTTCGAAGCTCTATCTTTAGATAATTTCAGATTAGATTCTTCGCTACCCAAAGCATCAGCAGACCCAAGAATAAGAATAGTAGCACCTTCTTTCAGTTTTTCAGACAATTGTTTCAACAAGCCCTTGTTATCTTCGCTCAAATCGCTTTTATTATAATCAAAACGCAATACCGCTTCAAAATTATCTAATGTTTCCATTACGTTGACCAATGGAAGATTTGATACTTTAATAGTATCATTATAAGTATTTTCCATATCTCCAATTTTTATTCTTGAAGTATATGTAATTGAAGCGTCAGTAGTTTCCAATCTCATTTTGACTGGGTCAGAATAAATGCCTGGTTTATCAATTTGAATAGATTTTCCATTTGGACCAAATTTCAATTGACCTTTAGTTTCGGGTGTATTTGAATAGTCGACTAATGCTTCAATTTTACCATTCAATTCCAAGAATTTTCTAAAATCAACATATTCTTGAGTTGGAGCGTTTTTCAAGAAAATATCTACACGCTGGTTTTCTGCAATACCTTCGGCAAAATCTGCATTTGATGGTATTCTTGGCAATAATTTGCTTTGTGTAGAAATTTTCTTTTCAGGGACACCAAGAGCAATTAAAGCTTTTTTGACTGATTCGGCTCTAGCTTGAGCTAATTGCATTCCTGCTGCTTCTTTATCAGCGCCTGAAGTATATCCCTCAATTGTCAGAGATGAATTCTTATTATTTTCTACTATTTCTGCAATTCTTGGTAATATATACTTATGTAAGTTGATTGCATCTTTAACAAAATAATTTACGTTTTCAGCTTTAGTCACAACATAAGTTGAAGGAATTTCAGATTCATTTTGATTAAAGAATACAGAATTTACTAATGGTGCTGTCGAAAGCAACTCAGTACCTGTATTTACTCTCATATCTTTTTGTGCAATTCCAAGATTAAGAGTTGGAAGTGGTTTGATGTCTTCTTCTATAACATCCTGAATTACCGGTTCGGGTTCTTTGACTGGTATTGGCTCCGGTTCGGGTTCTGAAATACCGAATCTGATACCAACTTGAAATCTTACTGCCATTGCTTTCCAAGAAGCATCACTTGTATAATCACTCAAATTATAATCAAAAAGCAATTCTTGAGTTAGAAATGAAGTTTGAGATACTTTCAACATATTATCGAAGCCGAAAGAAACGCCAAACCCACTACTATTCATAGTTTTAATGTCGCCTTCAGCAATCATTCGTTCACGAGTTTTTGTACCATCATTTCCTACAAATACTGCGTTCGAAGGAGATGTTATTTCTTCTTTTTGAGTAAATGTGCCTGATCCTGGCAGAAACAATCTAAGGCCAAAGATAAGTCTAAAAGGACCATTAATCAAGTTTGGACTTACTACCCATCTAAAATCGGGCTGAATTTCTATTGCAGAAAATTTTGTTTCCAAATTATTTTCAAGCTTTGCATCCACTAATTTATTTGACTGCATATCTCGAGCAGGATATATATTTTCGAGAGTAAGTGTTCCACCTCTCTGCACATATCCTAATCCAAGACTTATTTGATACTCTGGCGAAAGAGCTTTTTCGAACGCTATTTGACCTGAAAAACCAAATCCTGAACCGGATTCGAACAAGCCACAATCTGTCGCACCCTGGAATTGTTTAAAATCAGGTTGGTGAATATTATATGCCATTCCTAATTTTGGGTGGATTGCAAACAATTCTTTATCAAATAATGCTTGGGCATTCGCTTGTGATATTACAGTTATAAACAATACATATAGTAATGCAAATCTGCTTTTCATAATTTTCCCGATAAATTTCTATAATTCAAACTTATAAAATTACAAAAAAATATTGAATTTATTGTTAATCTATATAGGATTATCGATTAATAATAAGCTTTTCATTTATCCACTTATCATCAAATTTTATTTTTAACAAGTAGACACCTGAAGATAATCCACTAACGTTTAAAATCGCTAATCTGTCGCTAAACTTATCCGAAATAATTATCTCTCCAAGATAATTTATAAGCTCGTATTCTATTCCACTAATATATTCATTTTCATTAATTGAAATATAAACTATATCATTGCTTGGATTAGGATATACTTTTATCGCATTATTTTTTTCGTATATATCATCTAATTTGTAATATATATAATCCGAATAATTATAACATGATAATGAATCATAGACTCTTACTCGATATCTTCCCTTTTCTTTGGCATAATAATAATTAAGATTGGCTCCACTAATCATTGTATCGTTCATATACCATTGATATTTTTGGTAAACTCCCTGACAAGTAAAGAAGTTATCACTAATACCGACAATAGGCTTTGCAGGAAGAGGCAGATAATAAATATCAACTGTATCTGTATTTGCACTAAATCCATAGTCATCTTGGACATTTGCCCAGTATTTTCCTGAATTTTTTACACTTATAAATCTGGATTTTCTTCCATCATTCCATAAATATTTTGTAAATCCATAACCAGCATCAAGTAAAATACTATCACCTTGGCAAATTGGATTTGTTCCAAGCAATCTAACTTTAGGTTTATAATAATCGCTAATTGCAATATTCATAATCGGCGAAGAGCCTATACATCCTGCGCTATTAGTCTCAACTACTCTAAGAGTGCCACCACTTGTATTATTCCATCTTACTATAATACTATCAGTGGATTGCCCGCTTTGAATTACTCCACCACTTATTA
Organism: uncultured Hyphomicrobiales bacterium; assembly: GCA_964493035.1. Lineage (GTDB taxonomy): Bacteria > Bacteroidota > Ignavibacteria > Kapaibacteriales > UBA2268 > JAUQWR01. The sequence continues at coordinate 6,019 of CAZBNQ010000102.1, forward strand.
TCCATTCATATTTAGATCCGGAATGTTTTTCGACTATATAAGAATAGGGACGGTTAATTCTAACTGAATTTATACCTTCAATAATTGGATTTGGAGTTGGATGTACTACAATTTTAATTGTATCACTGATTCCACCAAAACCAACTGAATCGGTAACAAATACCCAATAGTCTCCACTTGTAGAGACAATGTTCAATCTGCTAGTCTTGCCATCAGACCAAGTATAGGTTTTATAATTTGCACCCGCATCTAAAATAATACTATCCCCGGAGCAGAATTCAGTTTTCCCTGAATAATTAATTACCGGCTTATATTTTTGTCCGATAAACACCTGAAAAGTAACTGAATCGGAACATAATTCGGGGCTGGTCTCAACTAATTTAAGTCTGCCAATTCCATTCTGATTTTGCCACTTAACAGTTATCTTATTTAATTCATTAGAACCTTGAATACTACCATTTTCTGCAGTCCAATAGAACTTATTAACTTGTGGACTATAAGATATATATTCTTGTTGGGAATTAATATAAACTAATTTAGCCCCATTAATATTGGGTTTTGGTTTTTGATTTACTATTATTTTAACAGTATCCTGCCATATATTAGAAGCTGAATCAGTCACAGTCAAAATATAATTAGTAGTTACAGGTGGATACACTTTTGGATTAGAAATCGAATCATTTGATATAAAAGCCGATGGTTTCCATTTAAATTTTAATGTGCCATATCCACCATAAGCCGATGACGAAAGCAATACAGTATCTCCTGAGCAGATTGAAACATCTTCACCAGCATCCACTTCAATTAGATTAGGTTTAAATATCATAACAAAGCCATCTGCTTTGTTTGTATCATTATAAGACATATCAAATACATTCGAATAGCTTGGAAAATTATTCGAGCCGGTCCATCCTGCTAATATTATATTGCCTTTATATTCTGCTACAGCTGTTCCGACATCACTCGTATAACCACCTGAATAGCTGGAATACAATAAATGTGATAAATCGGGATTGATCTTGCAAACAAATGCATCAGTATAGTCTAAAGTATCATTATAAGATCTGTCAAAAGCAGCTTTGGTACTTGGGAAGTCTGTAGAACTTGTGCTTCCACTAATATATACATTGTTGGAAGCATCCAAATGAATAAAATTACCACGCTCATTATTGCGTCCGCCAATGAAAGTAGAATACAGCAGTGAATCACCTGTATTCTTCAATTTCAAAACAAATGCATCGCCGGCAGTACCAGTAGATTTATAATTTAATTCTCTATCGAAAGCATTTGGATCGGTAGGAAAATTTTTGGAGTCAGTTGCACCGGTAATATATAAATAATCATCTTTAGAGAGGACAATTCCATAAGCAGCATCTTTTCCATACCCGCCAATAAAAGTAGAATACAGCAAATCTGCACCTGAAGAAGAGATTTTCGCACTGAATGCATCTCCAGGATTATTAACTGATATTGTATCATTTATATTTTTGTTGTATGCCCAAAACGAAATTGGAAAATCAACCGATCTGGTAATTCCGGCAATGTAGGCAATACCATTTGTATCAACACAAATTGATTGCGAAAAATCATCGTTAGAGCCACCAAGAAATGTAGAATATAGTAATGCTGTACCTGTCTTATTTATCTTGCTTATAAAGCAATCATATTTACCATTTCCACTAGTATCATAAGCAGTTTTGCTCACTGGAAATGAGCCAAATGAATTAGAATAACCTGTTATATAAGCAAATTCAGAGGAATCGACAGCAATTGAAATCGCGTAATCGTCTCCGGAGCCGCCTATCAAAGTGGAATACATCAATGAATCTCCATCAGGACTCAATTTTGTAACAAACACATCATATCCACCTCTATCAATCGAGTCGATTGCTCCATTAGTATAAGGGAAATTATGAAGGCTTATAGTATATCCACTAATAAAAATATTTCCTTTATTTGATAATGCAATGGATTCTGCAATATCGTCACCTATTCCACCTAAATAAGTGGAAAACAACAATTGTTTTGTTGTCGAATCAAATTTACTAATGAAAATATCATTAAATCCCCAATCGTTTTCATCAAACAGTGTATCTAATGAGCCAGCAGTATATGGATAATTATTAGATAATGTATGACCGGCTACAATTATATTGCCATTATTATCCCTAACCATCGACTTGATATAATCATAATCTTTACCACCAATAAAAGTCGAACTTATTATTGGATCAATTCTAATCAGATCTACATTGTCACTAATACTTAAATCATATTGAATAATCGAATTTGTTTCTTTCGAAAAATTGATATTTATTGATTCAATTTTATTAGATTTTATTGAATAAGCTTTTAAGTCCTGATGCAAATTTTTAAATTTATCAGATTGGATAATAAGCCTATTATCTTCAATAATTACATCACAGTCAAAAAACTTTTGTTTGATATCTTCAAAATTAGCATTGCTTTTGAGCAAAAAATCATATCTCAGATCAGAATTTTCGAAATACAATACTAAATCAATATTATTATATAAATTTGGAATCAAAAGTGTATCATAAATCAATGATTTTGAATTAGTTTTTGCATCAAATTTATTGAAATATGAGATTTTATTGCATTTGCTTATGTAAGTAAAGTCATTAGAATTAAGAAATTCAAAACCATACGACATTTGTTTTAAATTAATCTTATTATTATCCAATTTTTGAATAGAATAATCAATAACCTTAATCTTATTATCTTTAACAATTATCTTTTGATTTTCATTAATAGAGGAATAATATATATTGCCATTATTATCATACTCTCTTATAAAACCTGTGTATAGCTCAGACAAAGAAAGAGTAAAAAAAACAACAGACAGACAAATAAATTT
>CAZBNQ010000103.1:0-8856 GCA_964493035.1 uncultured Hyphomicrobiales bacterium
ATAGGTAATGGTACTTCTACAAGCGATTGTCCATTCTCGACATATTATATGGATAATAGGTCGCAATGGATATATACAGCTCAAGAATTTCAAGCATTAGGTGTGAGCGGTGGTGTGATAAAGTCTATTGCACTCAACGTAGCAAGTTTTAATACTTACCCAATGAACAGTTTTGCTATCAAAATGCAAAATACTGATCTTACAGCATTCCCAGCAAGTGCTTTTATAACAGATGGTTGGGTTACTGTTTATGAAAGTTCATTATCTATCACTCAAACAGGTTGGATAACATTTAACCTTCAGACACCATTCGAATGGAATGGTTCGAACTTATTGGTTCAAATGTGTTTTAATAACAACGCATATACTTATCCAGACTGTTTTGTGTATGGAACAACAGATAATGCAAAAGTAAGACAATATAAAACTGACTTATCGGCATCATCAGGTTGCGACTATACAACAACATATTTTTACAATTATGTAAGACCTAATATGCAATTTGATATTGAATCAGGTCCACAAATTGTATCTATTACTCCATCAGAAGGACGTATTCTACAAACAGATGCAATATATACTGGTATTGATCATCCATCAATTACTTTCAAAAGAAAAGCAAATCAAAATCCTATTCAATTAAGCTATGAAATTCGTGGTCCATTACCATCTTCAAATGTTATTTATACAGCAACTGAAGAAGGCATTTTGAGCGATGAAAGAATTGATATTCCATTAGATCAAGTAGGCGATGCTGTTAGATATAACTTTACACATGCAAAATATGCTGCAGCAAATCAAACACCAGACAATGACGGTCAGCTTGATTTATTGACAAACAATATTCTCGGTGGCGAATATGAAATCGTTGCTACATTGAGAACTCCTGCAGATCCAAATTATGTAAAAACAAAATCACAAAAGTTTATCATTGCTTTATTGAATGATATGGCTGTTACAAAGATTTGGTCTCCAAAAGCAAACACAGAAAAGAAATACGCTACTGGTCAAATTCCAATTAAATGTGATGTTAAAAACGTTGGTCTAAACCCTGTAACAAAATTCAATGTTACTGCAGTTGTAAAGAAAAACGGTTCAGTAGTATGGACAAGAACATTTAACTGGAACAATACATTGACACCATTGACAACAGGTCAAGGTATCGAAGTTGAATTTCCAAATTATGTAACAAATATCATTGGTGACTACGACGTTCAGTTCTGTGTAAACTTAGAAAGTGCAACAGACGAATCACCAGAAAACAACTGTTCACCATCAGATTATAAATTCCGTGTAGCATATGATCAAGAACCACAAGTAGATGAAATTTATGCTCCATTAGGCAATTTATATGTTGGTAGACCAGTAAGACCATTTGCAAAATTCTCAAACAATGGTATTACTGATATGTCTAACGTTTCAGTTAGAATGGTAATCAAAGATGCAACTGGAAGCCCAGTATATGATGAAGTTGAAATAGCTCAAGATATTCCAGCAGGTATCACATATAATTCAACAAAGATTTTGTGGATGAAAGCATTTATTCCTCCAGGCCCAGGCAGATATCAAGCTTGTGCAGTTGTTGAATATCCAGGCGATCCAAACACAACAAACAACGAAGTATGTGTTTATTTCGACGTAACAGAAGCTTTGAAAGGTACTTATACAATTGGTACTTTAAATACAGGCAAACCACGCAACTTCAATACATTTGATGAAGCGTTGGATGTATTATATCTCCGTGGTATTTCAGGTCCGGTTACTTTCGAATTGACTGATGCTGAATATAATGTTGGTGATATGAATAATACATTAAAACCAGCTTTAGATTTCCGTTCAAAAATCGTTGGTGTAGACAAAGACAACCAAATCGTATTCAAACCTACAAATGCTCGTTCAATTATCCGTGGTGGTGTTAGAATTAACTTAGCTACAGGAACTGGTATTGGTATGTTGTTTGGTCAAGCAGTTGAACCAATGAATGCAAATGCAACTGTAAATAATGTGCAACCATCATTGAAGAAAAAATATGCTAACTCAGAAGGTTATATTACTTTTGATGGTGGAGCTCAAAAAGCTATTATGTTGACAATCAAAACAAACAAAGCTGGTAGAGCTATTGTTTACATGTCATCAGCTAAAAACATTACAATTAAGAATTGCTTGATTCAAGATGGTTTGAATCAAAATTCATCATGGACATGTACATTACCAAACAACACATTCAATCCTTCATTATACCAATTTATGTATGATGCAGATTTTGATGATGCAGTAGGCCGTTCGTTTACAGCAGGTGTTGTAATGCGTACAATTCCTCCATACGAAGCAAAATCACAAAACAACTTAAATAGAATTGATACTATCAATACAAACAATATCTTAATTCAAAACAACGAAATTTCCGGAACAGCTTATGGTGTTGTATCTTTGGGTGCAGGCGTATTGATTTATCAAAGCCAAGCATTCTCAGGTTTCAAACAATATTATAACTACGAAAACCAAATCGTTGGCAATAAGATTTATAATGTAGGTAGAGCTGGTATTTTCTTAGGTTTCGAAGAAAACACAACAGTTAAAAACAACCGTATATATAATGTTGCAGGAAATTGCGGTGCAGACGCAGCCGGTATTATTATTGGTGGTGACGAACGCAATCAAATGTGGGGCTATGCTTCAGACAATATTAAGCTTGATGGTAACGAAATTAGCAATGTTAATGGTGCTAACGACGTATATGGTATCAAAGTAGAAGTAGATAGATTAGCATTAAACGATCCAACAAGAGGCATCGTATTCTTCCCTGATAAAGACGAAGCAAATGTAATCGTAAATAATACAGTTTGGGCAATCAACCCAGCAAACGCTAACACAAACCGTTATGGTATCAGAGTATTCTCACAACGTAATGGTAACAATTTTGATGTACCTTTGAGAACAGAACATTTTGTTAAAGCTAATAAAATTGCTAATAACACAGTAATTATGAATGGCGATGGCAATGTTATGAATTCTGGTGTTGTTGCTGCATTAGCATTACAACAAGTAAAAACAACAACTGTAATCAACAACGCTTTGGCAATACTAGACAAAGAAGCAACAAACGATAGAAAAGCTCAAGCTTTGATTTTATATCAAGGTCCAATGCCAATCGAAGGCGACTTTGTTTCAAACCGTAACGCTTATTATTTCGAAAATGGTACACCAAATGATATTTACAGATTTATCTTTATCAACAAAGACAAATCTAATGAAGTAATTGAATATGGTTACAACAACGAATATAAACAAATTGACCAATGGAGATATTGGACTAACTTAGACGCACAATCAGTATTTGGCGACTTTACAAAAGATTTGGCTTATGTTGGTACAAATCCTCAAAACTTGAGAATTAAATATAATCCATTAGCACCAAAGAGTTCAATTTTGAACAACCGTGGTGATAGAACAGAATTAGCTTTGACTGATATCGACGGTAAAGTACGCGGCGTTGCAAACCAACGTTATGATATCGGTGCTTTCGAATTTGACGGCTTGTTCTATACTTCAGATCTTGAATTATTAAACTTTGCTGCTCCTGGCGTATATCGTGACTATACTGGCAACTTCGCAGATGCAGAATATATTATGACAACTGCTCCAGTAAATGTTAAAGCAAGAATGCGCAACAATGGTAATATCCAACAAACTAACGTAAATGTTACTGTTAAGATTTATCGTGAAAAACCAACTGAATTGAATGTTGTAAACTTTGTTGGCGATTTGGAAATGACAAAAACAGTTAAAGCTACTGTTAGCTCAACTGAAGATATCTTGATCGACTTCAAATTAGCAGATGAATTTGGTTTGAATGATGATTGGAATCCAAAAACATACTCAGACTTGCGCGGCCAAGGCTATACAATTCCAGCATTATTTACTTCAATGCAAGCAAACGTAACTCCTCGTTATAGAATTGATGTAACTTTAGATCCTAACGTTGATGAAGTATTATCAAACAACCTAATTTCTAAAGTAACAAGATTCTACTTGAAGAGAGCTAACTTGAGCTTGATCGTATCAGCTGAAAATAGCCATGTGAAAATTAATGACATTAACAACGTTGCTTTGACATCTATGAACAATGTTGATCAAATTGCTGGTAGATTAAATGTTGATACTTTGATTGCTGGTATGAAACGCATTGGTTGGGAAGTTAATGTTGACGTAGAAAAACCACGTTATGATATCGATATTTTCGAACGTAATGGTTGGGAACCACGTAACGTTGATTATACATTATATAGAACTTTAGTTTGGTCTGATGCTGATGATAAAGCGATTACACGTTATCAATCAATCAACATTAATGACTTCTTAACTAAGAACATTACAAACGAAAAGAAAAACTTACTTATCGGTAGCCAAGAATTGGTAAGAGCAAATGTTGCTACTTATCCAAAACTTATCAATGAAAAGATACGTACAAATTATAGCGACAGAACAGGCACTAACTTGCCAGCAGACCAAACATTAAACAATTTGGTTGGTGTTACTTTAGCTCGTAATCTTTCAACTGATATCTTGACAACTGGTTGGTATAATGGTAGTACAGCAGATGCTCAACCATTGTGTACATACCATGATGTTTACTCAACAAACGAAGGATTTTCACGTATTGCTTATTACTTCAAAAATCCAACTGACAAAAATGCAAACGATAAGATAGCTGGTGTTGCTACATCAACTCTTTCAAACAATGTTGTTTATATGGGCTTAGATTGGCGTCACTTTGGCAATATCGAATTTATGCTTCGCAGTATGATCGACTTTGTTGTTACAAATGGCGGTACTATCGTTCCTGTAGAATTGTTAAGCTTTGATGCTAATAAAGTATCAAACAGAGTTGAACTTAACTGGTCGACAGCAAGTGAAAACAACAGCTCACGTTTCGAAGTTGAAAAAGCAGAAGTAACAAAAGCAGGTACAAGCGCTTACAATAAGATTGACGAACTTGCAGCAAAAGGCAATAGCAGCATTATCAGCTACTACGGTCCAGTTGTAGACAGAAACGTTCAATTTGGTAATACATATTCATACAGACTTAAGATGATTGATAAAGACGGTAGCTTCAGCTATAGCGGCGAAAAAGTTGTAACATTCGAAGGTGATGCAAGTGCATACATCAACCAAGTTACTCCAAGCCCAATTTTAAGCAATGCTAAGGTATCAGTTGTATTGAGCCAAAATATGAATATCTCAGTTGAATTATTCGATATGAATGGCAAACTTATCAAGACATTATTCAATGGCGAAAAAGCTGCAGGCGAAAGCACAATCAGCTTCGATGCTAATGACTTGGCAAGTGGTTCTTATCTTGTAATTTTGAAAGCTGGCGAAACATCAGCAATGAAAGTTGTTCAAATCAACAAATAATTGATTGATAAATAGCTAAAAAATTAGTGGCAGTCTTTTTTAGGCTGCCACTTTTTTATATATAAATAAAATTAGGCTTTAATTTTATTACTTAAGAAGTAAATTATTAAAGCCTAAATTTTAATTTAATTAAAGTCTAATATATATTAGTCTTCGTCTTCTTCATCATCAAAATATTCTTCATCATCGTCATCGAGCATAACATCAATTAAGTCGTTTAAGTAAAGATGGAATACTCTAACTACATCTTCGCCCGACAAAGCCAATGAGAATAAGAAAAAGCTGACTGCAGAATTGATACCAGATTCAGTCAATTGCTTAAGAGTATTTTTGCAAATTGTATAGATTACTTCCATATCTTCATAAGGATCAAATTCGACGATTTCTGATTCTTTATTAAAAATATTATCATTAAGGAAGTAGTTTTCGAAGCAATCGAAAGCGAGTTTAAGTTTGTCATAAGCTTCGATATTTTCATATTCAGGAGTGTCGTTGCCGAAAATATCTAAGTCTTCACCAGACTTATCAATAATACGATTTAATTGCACTTTATAATACATCAACATATCAAGAAAAGCTGATAATTCGATGCAATTATCGATTGATTCGTTCTCTTTGCTAGGAGCTTCTAAGAATCCGCAGAATTCTTGCAAAAAGGATGTAAATTCATCTTGGAAATTTTGAGAAAATAGCATGGTAGCCTCCGCTATGGATTTTTTGGTAATGTAAAACTAAAAGTAGTTCCTTTATTTAATTCGCTTTCTACCCAGATAGTTCCGCCGTTTTTATCAATAAATTCTTTACATAATATCAAGCCCAAACCGGTACCTTTTTCTCCGGCAGTACCAATTTCGGTGTAAGGAACATCGAGACGGAATAGTTTAGATTGTATTTCTTTGCTCATACCGATACCATTATCGATAACGGATATAACCATCATGTTTTTATTATTTTGAATAATATTTTTGCCTAAGATTCTGATTGTACCGCCATCATGAGAAAATTTTATAGCATTAGTGATCAAATTTCTCAATACAGTATTGATCATATTAATATCAAAATATAAGAATGTATTAGCAGGCAAATCATTAATCATTTGAATGTTTTTATTATCGGCTTGAATTTTGGTCAGTTCAAAAATATTTAATATTAAAAGATTGATATCTGCATATTGTTGGTTGCATGTTAAAATATTTCTTTGAGATTTTGACCAAATTAAGAGGTTTTCGAGCAATTCAAATAATTTTTTTGAAGCTTTCGAAACTTCACTCAGAAAATCTTGTTTTTCGAGTTCAGAAAAAGAGTAATAATTTTCGTTGAGAAACTCAGTCATACTAAGCATAGACCCGAGAGGATTTCTCAGATCATGAGCGATAATTGAGAAGAATTTATCTTTAGTACCATTCAATTCTTTAAGTTTGATTTCATTTTGTTTTTCTTCAGTAATGTCTGCAGAAATTATAATAGCCGAATCGAATTCATTATTGATTTCGATAGGAATAAATCTAATATTATGCCATCTATTGCTTTTTTCGAGATAAGTCTCGATACTAATAATCTTTCTATCTTTGATTACACTATCCAAAGCATTCTGAAATTCAACCGAGTTTGCTTCTTCGAATAGTTTTTCGAGATTGTGGCTTAAATGTTTATTAATAATTTCAATGTTTATTTTGTTAGAATATAAAACATTTTTATCAGCATCAACACGAATAAAAGTATCAGGAGAATTATCAAAAATAAGTCTTAATTCTTCTTCACTAGCTTTCAAAGCTTGTTCAACTTTAATACGACGTGTAATTTCGTCTTGAAGTTTTTCATTAGTATTGATAAGGTCTTGATTTCTACGGCGAAGTTCTTCGGCAGAGCGTTTAAGAGCAGCTTCAGCTTGAAGTCTTTCGTTTTTCCTTTGGATAGCATATTGAATAGACCTGATCAAAAGATTAGCTTTGACTTCGCGTTTCATCAAATAGTCTTGAGCTCCAATTTTAACTGCTTTAAGCGCAAGAGCTTCGTCTTCATCGCCACTAAGTATAATTATTGGAGTATCTCTATACGCCTGATGGAGCTTGATAAATGTGTCAAGCCCATGACTATCTGTAACGTTGAGGTCGCAAATTATTAAATCGATTTGATTTTCCGAAAGAAAATCTAAAGTTTCGCTTAATAAATGCCTATGCTGCATTTCTATGTTTAGTTTCTTGTCGCCTAATACTATATTTACAATTTGATTTGCAAAGAAAGTATCGTCTTCCAATAACAATATTTTCATTATTAGTCTTTCACTTATTATTTTTTTCAAATTTACTAAATTTTATATTGAATATTCCGATATAATACTATATTTTACAAAAAAAATTGTGGTTATGATTTATTTAATTTCTATAAATATTGTTCTGTGGTTGCTTTTGATTGTTAGGGCTATTGTGCTCAAAAATAAAATCAATCGTAACTTCTTTAAATTGTTCTGGATGATAATGCTATCGATAGTATTTTGGTCCGGCTATATAGTTGTAAATTCAGAGTTTGTATTTCCAGATTATTATAAATTGATTTTTCCATATGAGAATGTTCAAACAATACGAATAGTAAATAATTCAGAATATAAACAAGATTACTTGTTTTTGTCTCGTAAGCCAAATTATGAGACCTGGAATTTTGCATATCCATTGTTTTCAGGGCTAAACATATCGGCACTACAAACATTGGAACCAAATGAACAAAGAGAATTGCATTTTCGTACTGGTTTGAATTATGCAGAATATATGCTTATTGCAAGAAGAACCGGTAATGATTATGAAACCGATTTGCTAAGGGCTCAAGCAATCAAAGTACCTGAAATCAATCGTCGTTTTTATTATAAAGATTTTGATAATGTGAGTAAACTCGATAAGTATTTTCCTCGATTGATTCCACTTGCCGAATTAATACTTATGCATTTTAATGCATTATTGATATTAGTGTTTTATGCAATGCGGGCAAAATTCAAATTGTGGAAAAGACTCTTGGTTTATATTATGTTGTTGGGTATGGCTGCGATTTCCGGATATTTCTTGTATGAAATGTCAAATTTGATATATTACTTTATATAAATTGGCTATACTGAAAACAATATAGCCAATTCAATTTGAATAATAAATTCAAATGCTTATTTATTTAAATTTTGAATATGATGAGCGATTTTTTCTTCCATTAGCTCATGGACTTGTTCGTGAGCCTCGCCTCTAATCATTAAATTCAATTGTGGGCAATATGATGCGTAGTCTGATTCTCCTCTTTTGCGGATTAAAATCTCATAATCGCCACGATTAATCGACTCGCTTATTCTTCCAGCCATGTTTTTCTCAATATTATGTTCTACAAAAAGTTTAAAGACTATTTTTATTAAAAATAATTTTTAAGTAGTCAAAAATGAAAGTATTTTTGTACCTATTATGA
>CAZBNQ010000104.1:0-208 GCA_964493035.1 uncultured Hyphomicrobiales bacterium
GAAATATTTTTTTTATTAATTTAATTTTTCTAGTTTATTCCGGTTTTTGAGTACTTTTTCTTAAACTATTGATTATCAACAAAATGGTAAAAGTGTTATCTATATCGTTTGTTGTTTTTATCTTGTCTTGTTTAGATATTTTATCGCAAACAATCCCACAATATTATCGACTGATTGATTCAAATTATAATTTTATACAATGGAATGA
>CAZBNQ010000104.1:218-5257 GCA_964493035.1 uncultured Hyphomicrobiales bacterium
TTCCCCTGCTGCAACCTATCCGCAAAATATGGTTTTTTGGCAGACTAAAGTTAAAGATGCTAGAATAGATGATAGTCTGGATTCTGATTGGATATTGCCTTACAATCTTAGCTCAAAATCGAGAATTAATGGATTAAACCAAGATGGCTTTGTGTTTGTGAATACAAGCTTGGCAAATGATAGTGGAGCTTTTAATGGAGCTGCTGTGATTGCTCTAAATACTATCGATTGCTATAATATCAGAATTAATTGGAAATGTTTTATAAATATTCCTGGCGAACGTGAGTATTCTATTGAATTGCTTTACAAAACCGATAGCAATAGAGATTTTATAAGAACTTATCAAATATTTAGATCGAGCAACCCTGATTCTATGTATCAATTATTTTCATTTATGCTTCCAGACAGCCTAAATAATAAGTCGGAAGTATTATTGTGCTGGAGATATTACTATTCTGGTATAGATGATGCAGGAAGCAGACCTCAGTTGGGACTTGATGAAATACATATTAATAGAGATTTAACAGGCTTGATGGAAAACACAGGCAATGAATTCAAATTTTGTCTTAAAAAAGATAAATTTATTATAGAATCTGCTCAAGATAACATTATAGAATTTCAAATATACGATTTTTTAGGAAGAAGAGTATTTACAGCCGAAAAAATGCAATTAATTGCAGGAAAAAATGAAATAAATTTGCCAAGTTTGGCAAACAATTGCTATTTTGTAATCGTACGAAAAGGTAAATACATTTTTGTTGAAAAATTAATCGAATATTAGCATGCTTAAATATCTAAAAAAAGATATTTTCATCAAATACAGCCAAACCGCCGAATATATACTCGACTCATTCAGAAGTATACCTAAATTAGCCTTAGTAGCAGGAAGTGGGATCGCCGATGCTTTAGAGGGATTTGAAGTATTGCATTCAATCGCCTATAAAGATATACCCGGAATGCCTCAGAGTAGTGTGCAAGGTCATGGGGCTGAATTGCAAATCGTAAAGATCGGAAATATTGAAGTGTTGGTCTTTACAGGTAGATTTCATGCATACGAAAATAGAACGATTGACGAAATTTGTTCTTTGTCTATAATTTCGGCATGCATTGGAGTCAAAGGCATGATATTTACAAATGCTGCAGGAGCAGTAAATAAATTCTATCAAGCCGGAGAATTGATGCTTATTGATGATGTAATAAATCAAACATATAGATCTATACATACTTTATTTTATCCAGAATATCATCTTCAATATAAATATTCGCAGGATATTTTTGATAAAGAATGGATAAAATACGTAAAAAGAGGACTAATCCTAAAACAAGAAGAAATAAACATTGGAATATACCAAGCTATGCTTGGACCAAGCTATGAGACCCCAGCAGAAATAAGAATGCTCCAGACTTTGGGAATAGATGCAGTTGGGATGTCTACAGTTTTAGAAGCTCGATGTGCCCATATTTTGGGATTAAAAATAATCGGAGTTTCGATTTTAACAAATAAACTTAATGGAATAAATTCTCAAAAATTAACGCATGATGAAGTTTTAGGTATCTCTAAAACAGCATCAGCACGAATAAAATCCTTTTTAATCGAGTGTACAAAAGGATTTATATATTAATTTTAATTAATTAATTATTGGCTAGTCAATTATATATTTTTGTAATACAGTTTAAAGAATTACTGTTCAAAAGGAGCAAAAATGAAAATCCGCAAAGAAGACGCTCTTTTATACCATAGTATGGGGCGTAAAGGTAAGATTGAAGTTGTAACAACCAAACCATGTGTTACTCAAAGAGATTTATCTCTTGCTTACTCGCCAGGTGTAGCCGAACCATGCCGCGAAATCCATAAGCAAGACGAATTGGTATATGAATATACAGCAAAAGGCAATCTAGTAGCTGTAATTTCCAATGGTACCGCTGTCTTGGGTCTTGGCGATATTGGAGCACATGCAGGCAAGCCTGTTATGGAGGGTAAGGGTGTTCTTTTCAAATCCTTTGCTGATATTGATGTATTTGATATTGAGTTAAATTCAAAAGAAATCGACGAGATAGTTAGAGTATGCGAAGTTATGGCACCTACTTTTGGTGGCATCAACCTCGAAGATATTAAAGGTCCGGAATGCTTCCATATCGAAGAAGAACTAAAGAAAAGACTTGATATACCTGTATTTCACGATGATCAACACGGTACAGCAATCATTTCGGGTGCAGCTTTGTTGAATGCATTAGAAATAGTTGGTAAGAAAATTGAAGACGTAAAAGTTGTTTATAATGGTGCCGGCGCTTCCGGTATCGCTTGTGCAAAATTCCATATTTCTTTAGGCGTAAGACCTGAAAACGTATTGATGTGTGATTCTGCCGGTGTTATCTACAAAGGCAGACCTAAAGGTATGAACGTTTACAAAGAAGAATTTGCAGTCGAAACAGATGCTCGCACTTTGGCTGATGCTCTTAATGGTGCTGACGTATTTTGTGGACTTTCGCAAGCTGATTGCGTAACCAAAGATATGGTTAAAACTATGGCTGAAAATCCGATTATTTTTGCTATGGCTAATCCAGATCCAGAAATTACGCCAGAAGATGCTTGGGAAGTACGTAATGATATCATTATGGCTACAGGGCGCTCAGATTATCCAAACCAAGTAAATAATGTATTGGGTTTCCCATTTATTTTCAGAGGTGCATTAGACGTTCATGCTAAAGCAATCAACGAAGAAATGAAACGCGCTGCTGCTTATGCTCTTGCTTCTTTAGCTAAAGAAGATGTACCTGAAATAGTAAAACGCGCCTATGGCGGTGCTGATCTTAATTTTGGTAGAGAATATATTATTCCAAAACCATTCGATCCACGTGTTCTTACTTGGGTTGCTCCTGCTGTTGCTAAAGCAGCAATGGAAACTGGTGTTGCTCGCCGTAATATAGAAGATTTCGAAGAATATAAGAGATCTTTGAATATTAGAATGGGTAGAGCTCAGGTAATTATGAACCCAATTTTCCAAAAAGCTCAGACTGCACCAAAAGCTATTGTATTTCCTGAAGGCGACAATCCAAAAATTATTAAAGCGGCACAACTTGCTTTAGATTCTCATATTGCAGTGCCAATTTTATTGGGTTGCGAAGAAAAAATTAATGAAATAGCTGCTGCAAACAGTATCGAAATTCATGATATTCAAATTATCGATCCTGAAAAATTTGATAAATTTGATGCTTATGTAGATGAATATTTCAGACTACGTCAACGCAAAGGCGTTACTAGAAAAGAAGCTATCGAAAAAATGAAAAATCAATTGAACTACTTTGGTTCGATGATGGTTCATATGGGTGATGCCGATGGTATGATTTCAGGTATTACTTCACATTATCCTGATACAATCCGCCCAGCTTTAGAAATTATTGGTAAAGATCCAAAATATAAATATGTTTCGGGCTGCTATATAATTTCAAACAAAAACCAAACATATTTCTTGGCTGATACTACAGTGAACGTCAATCCAAATGCTGATGCAGTAGCTGATATATGCCTTGCAACTGCAGAATTTGCTACAAACTTTGATGTAGTGCCTAAAGTTGCTCTACTATCATATAGCAATTTTGGCTCTGCAAAAGGCGATACACCTAAGAAAATGCGCGATGCATTGGAGATTATTCGCAAACGCGATCCTCAATTAATGGTTGATGGCGATATGCAAGCTGATATGGCTGTTACTCCCGAATTGCTCGAAACAATTTTCCCATTCAGCAATTTGAAGGGTGGAGCTAATGTGCTAATATTCCCTAATTTGGATTCTGGTAATATCACTTATAAATTATTATCAAAAATCGGCGGTGCTAGACTTATTGGTCCGGTATTGCTTGGTTTGAGTCGTGCTGTCCACGTATTGCAAAGAAATACTGAAATTGATGAAATTTTGAATATGACTGCTATTGCTGTAGTTGATGCTCAGCATAAAGCAATTAAATAAAATATTTAAAATATTTTCTTTCAAAGCCGGCAATAGCCGGCTTTTTTATTTGTTTATATAAAATATTATTTGTAAATTGTAATCGGATAAATTAATCTGATTAAGGCGATCTATGAAATGGATTTTTAAGTTTTCAAAATTTTTACATAAATGGGTTGGGCTCATTTTAGTTGCATTTTTGGTTTGGATGAGTATTTCGGGAATTTTATTAAATCATCCCGATTTGATTTCAAATATTGATGTGCCTAAATTCTTATTACCAGAGCAGTATCATGTAGAAAATTGGTCAAGAAGTTCGCTTATAAATTTAATAAGCTCCAAAAAACAAGGAAATATCAAATTCATTGGTGGATATAAAGGTGTTTTTATTTCTAATGATGATGGATATAATTTTAAAGAATTTATGCAAGGTGAGTTTCCAAGTTCGGCTTATTATAGAAAAACCAAGTCGATTTTGCTAATTGAAAAAAACGATAAAGAGTATTTGTTGGCAGGAACATACGATGGATTGTATGAATTAGAAGTTGGTAGCAATATTTGGAAAAAAATATATCTGCCAGCCAGCGATATTAAAATCGTAAAATTGCTTGAATATAATGATAAATTATATGTTTTTACTGAATCAGATTGCTTTATTTCAGACAAGAATAATTACAATTTTCAATTACAGAAAATAGAAAAAGCCGATACAGAGAAATATTTGACATTGTTGGAATTGTTTTTCGAGCTTCATAATGGTGAGTTGTGGGGAATATCAGGTAAATTAATTTGGGATGCTGCCGGATTGGTAATCATATTTTTATCAATAGGAGCAGTTTATATATGGATTTTTCCCGGTAGAAAGAGGAAATTAAGAAAGAAAGGTGTTTTGGTATCAGATAATTCTAAAAAAATATTCAGAGTTTTTTATAAATATCATTTGAAATTAGGTATTTGGTTAGCATTAATATTATTTATCATAGCTTTTACAGGTTTGTTTTTGCGACCTCCATTTATTGCGGCTATTATGGATGGAAAAGTTAGTTCTAAAATGATACCTTCGAAGCTATCTGATAACCTATTTCATAATAG
>CAZBNQ010000104.1:5267-8853 GCA_964493035.1 uncultured Hyphomicrobiales bacterium
AATTAGAAATGCTATGATCGATAAATTGAATAAAAGGATTGTTATTGACGCAAAAGATGGAGTATGGACTTCTGATTCGACTAATCTGTTTGTGTTTAGAGAAGCTGCAATTCCGGTTCCAATTTTTGCAATGGGAGCTACTGTGTTCGAATCTGATACTAATGGAAATTTATACATTGGTTCTTTTGCAGGATTATATAAAATTGATCAAAAGGCTTTATTGTTATTTGACATGATAAATGGAGGTAATAACTTACCTACAAATATTTCCAGACCATCAGAAAATTTGGTTACCGGATATTTTAAAGATGAATATGATAATGAATATATATCGACTCACTATTTAGGGCTGCAGCAAATTTCGGGCTCAAGTAATAAAATTAGATATACTATGCCTCAAACTTCAATCGACAATTATAAGCTATCATTATGGAATTATTTGTTCGAAATCCATAATGCAAGAATATTTGCTGATTGGATTGGCAACTTTTATATTTTAGTTATCCCTTTAAGTTCATTAATGTTTCTATTAATAATAATTAGTGGAACATGGGATTGGATTTACAAAAGAATAATTAAAAAATAATAATCAAAAATTTTACAATAAAGCAAGATTTAAATCTACTTAATATTTAAGGATTTAAAAATCCTTTTATAAAAATTAATTAATATTGAGTCGGGTGTAAATTGGAGAATAAAGAACAAGCTAATAATCTTCAATTAAATGAATCCGAAATAAAAGACTTAAGAAATCAAACTTTATTGGATTTTTTTAATCGAATCAATGCCGGTATAATAATATATTATACACGGATAATAGAGTATTCCAATCCCTTTATAAATTTACTTTTGAATAATGATAGTGAAGAGTCTTTAGTAGGAAAAAATATTTTGGATATTGTTGCTGATGAGTTTAAAGATATAGCAAATAACAGAATATATAGATTGGAAATGGGAGAAGTAGTCGAAACAATTGAAGAAACTTTATTAAATGTACATTCAAATGAACGAATCGAGGTAATACTATCTGCATCACCAATAATATTATATAATCGAAGAAGAATCATTGTTGTTATTTACGACATTCGGGATAGAAAAAAAGCAGAGAGAGCTGTTAAAGAGAGCGAGGCTAAATACCGTACTTTAATTGATAATGCAAGCGATGGTATTGTTAGTATCATGAATAAAAGGATTGTGTACGTAAATAAACGATTCGAAAAAATGACTCAATATAACCTCGATGAAATAAAGGACAAAGGATTTCATATTTTATTTAATACTGAGGAACTTATAAAAGTAACTGAATATTTTAAAATTTCTACAGAAACTTCAATCTTTGAAACCGAAATAATCAAAAAAGACAAGTCTGTATTCCCAGTAGAATGGAATCTTGCCGAATATTATATAGGATCTGAAAGAACTCTCTTAGTGTTTATTAGAGATATTACACAAAGAAAAGCAAATGAAATGCAAATGAGATTATTATCTCAAACTGTTGAACATAGTCCTAATGCAATTACTGTTACAGATACTGATGGATTAATTATTTATGTAAATAGAAAATTCACTGAATTGACAGGATATAGTTTTGAAGAAGTCATTAATAAAAACCCAAGGATTTTAAAATCAGGACTTACAGAAAAAAAACTATATAAGGAATTGTGGGAATCAATAAAAAATGGATTTGAATGGGAAGGTGAAATTCAAAATCGGACAAAACATGGAGATATTTATTGGGAAAGGATGAAGGTATCGTCAATTAAGGACTTGAACGGCAAAATATTATATTATATAGCTTTCAAAGAGAATATTGATGACAAAAAGAAGCATGAAGTTCAAATGTTATATAAAAATATGAATTTGAAAATGCTTAGCGAATGTTATCTAGCGCTTCTTAATGCTGATGAAGAAAATGAGCTTGGATTTAGTTTTTGCGAAATTGCAGTTAATACATTAGGTTTTAAATTAGCTGTTCACATTAAAGTCAATGATGTAGTAGGAATTAATATTATTTCTACTTATCTAAAAGAAAATAGAGAATCAATTCATAAATTTGAAAACTTTATTATTAATAATTTAAATTGTTCGATTATTGAAGCTTTAAAAACTGATAGTATTCAAGAATGTAAAAAAGATACTATATGTGCGGGTTGTTCTTTATCTCAAGAAATGAATGTTTTTGAGTCGTTAATTGTGGTTCCGGTAAAAGTATATTCGATAAACACGATAATATTATTATATTCTGACAAAAAGTATGAATTTATTACCGAAAATGTGAAGCTACTTAAAGAATTTTCAAATTATTTTGCTTTAGGATATGAAATTTTATCAGAAAAGAAAGAAAGAATAAGAATTGAATCAATCAATTCAATAGAAAAGGAAAAACTAAGAATTATACTGAGTAGCATCGGTGATGGTGTTATCACAATAGATCCACAATCTCACATTACTTTTATGAATACATCTGCACTTGTGTTGTTTAATTTTAATAATGATATTATTGGTAAGAATTATTTTGATTCGATTTATTTTTATAATGAATTAGATGCTAAAATCACATATAATCCTTTTGATTATATTGATTTAGATAATAGTAGCGACCGTATAAAATTGAAGTATTTTTATTATGATGAGAATAATAAAAGGCATGTTCTTAAACTTGCAAGTTTTAAAATTATAGATGAAAATAATAATTTTGCCGGTATTGTTATATCCATAAAAGATATTACTAAAATTGAAAAAATTGAAAGTCAAATTGCATTATCACAAAAAATGGAATCAGTAGGCCAATTAGCAGCCGGTATTGCTCATGAAATTAATACTCCAATGCAATTTGTTGGTGATAATACTCACTTTTTGAAAGATGCTTTCGATTCTTTTATTCAATATATTAAAGTAATTGAAGACTTAAGTTTGCAATTATGTAAAGATAATAATTATAGAGAATCAATATTAAAAAACAAAGAATTTCATGATATTGAATATTTATTAAATGAGGTACCATTAGCTATAGATCGTACTTTAGTTGGCATTGATAGAGTTAGAAAAATAGTCTTATCGATGAAGTCATTTGCTCATTCTTCAGGAAAATCCAAAACCCTGTCGAATTTAAACCAAGGTATTGAAGTTACTACCGTGATATCTAAAAACGAATGGAAATATGTTGCAGAACTAACAACTGATTTAGAAGATAATTTGCCTTTGGTCTATTGTTATTTGGATCAACTAAATCAAGTATTTTTAAATATGATTGTCAATTCAGCTCATGCAATCTATGAATTACAAAAAAAATATCCTGATCATCAGGGACTGATCTCAATTTCTACTAGAACATCGAATGATGAAGTAGTGATATGCATTGAAGATAATGGAATTGGTATTAATCCTGAAATCATGGATAGAATTTTTGATCCATTCTTCACGACAAAAGAGGTTGGGAAAGGAACAGGGCAGGGCTTGGCAATTGTTCATGATATTATCGTTAATAAGCATGGCGGTAGAGTCGATGTTGAATCTATTGTAAATAAAGGTACTAAATTTATTATTAGCTTGCCAATCGGAGGTAACAAATGAGAAAAAAATTAAA
>CAZBNQ010000105.1:0-8827 GCA_964493035.1 uncultured Hyphomicrobiales bacterium
TTTTACTTCTTTAGAATTTGACAAGCCAATCGTTAATGTTACTAGAATACCGGATATTAATAACGTTAGCGAAGTAAAATTTGATTCTACTTCTATCAATGGATCATTAATAAAAAATCTTGAATTGAAAAACAAAGGTAATTCTAAATTATCTGTAACAGAATATAAAATTACTCCTATCGGAGATACTCAAGTAGATGAATTCAAGACTATTTTCGGCTCTCCAAATACTTTAGAAGCTGAAACTGCCGGAAATATCAGAATAAAATTTGCTCCAACAAAAGCCGGAGAAAGAAAAGCAAAGCTTACAATCATTACTGATGGCACTCCAAGCGAATTATCAGTAAACTTAGTAGGCTATGGAAAAGCTTCTGCAACTAATCAAATTAGCACTAATGGTGTCGATCTAATTCAAATTGATACAACTTTATTGAACACAACAAAAACTGCAAAATTGACTGTTTTCAATAAAGGTAATTCTGCAATTTCATTATCGAATATTGCATTGAATTTAAGTAGTGGAACCAGTGCAAATGAATTGACAATTACTAATTCACCAAAACCAAGCTCTATTGCTGCTAATTCATCTGTTGATATTAATTTGAGCTTTAGTCCTAAAACTAAAGGTAATAAAGGCGGAACTATTGTTATTAATAGCAATGGTGATCCTGCAACTCTTAATGTTGACGTCAAAGCAGTAGCCGTTGATGGTACTAACATTTTCGAAATTGAAGAAATTTCCAATTTAACTGTTTCTCCTAATCCGGCATCTGATTTTGTAAGCTTCAAGTTTAATTCTATTGATGATTCATCAATCGAAGCTGATATAATCAATATTAATGGCGAAAAAGTGATGAATGTATTTAATGGCAGAACATATATCGGTGCTAATATGATTATGACTGATTTAAGTTCATTAAGTAATGGTGTCTATTATTTACGAATTACAAAAAATGGTAAAAATACTTCATTCAAATTTGTAGTAAATAAATAATTGTTTCTGATGATAAATAAAATGGAGTACGATTAATTTGTACTCCATTTTTTTTATATTTGAATAAATTAATATAGCTTATTTTTTATTTACAATTGGATTAATATGTTTACTATCAAAAAAAGCAATATAATATTAATTATCGCAATAATTATTTCTTTTATATATTTATATTTAGGTGCATTTTCAGGCATTAATATCTATGACGAAGGCAATGGATTAGTTGGATCTTTAAGAGTCTTAAATGGAGAAATGCCAATAAAAGATTTCTGGACGCTATATGCACCTGGTTGGTATTATTTATTGGCTGCTATTCAAGGAGTTTTCGGCTCTAATTTAGAAACAATAAGAATTTTTTCAATCTTGCTTATGATTGCCTTAGCTCTTCTAACAAGCTACTTAGCCAAAAACATTTATAAAGACAGGTATTATTATATAATATTTCCGATAATAATTATATTAGCAGGCCATTTCACATTTTATGCTCGTGCATTGCCAATAGGTATAATCTCAATTTTTATAAGCGCTTATATGATTTTTAAATATTTTGAACATAGAAATAAATCATATATTATTTTCTCTGGAATTGCGCTCGGATTAGCTGCATATTTCAGACATGAAATGGCAGGATATATCTATGGAGCTGAGTTTTGGGCTATTTTCTTTTCGAGTATGCCTGCTAAAGAAAATGAAACTCATACTTTTAAGCAAAGAATAATTATCGGTTTCGGACATGGAGTTTTATTTACTTTGGCTGCAGTTATTACTTTTACTCCTTTAGCATTGCTTCTTCTTTCAAATATTGAATTTGCAAAATTAGTAGATTCATTAGTATTATTTCCAATTAAAGAATTCGGTTCATATCGTGCTTTAGCTTTTCCAAATCCATTGCATTTCAGCTCATTAAAGAGTTTAATTCCAATTCTTTGGGAATCAACAATTTTTTATCTACCTTTTGCAATCATTTTATTTACTGCCATACAAATGTATAAAAGAGTGAGACGAAAAGAATTGAAAGTGAATGGTCCGATATTCTGGAAAAAAATGTTGATTATAAATTTAGGCTTGAACTTCTACAATCAAGCACTCGTGCGTTCTGATGCTGAACATGCTTTTGCTGTATTAATTTGTACTCTAATTTTATTGATTGACTTATTTGTTTACAGCAAAAGGTATTCATTTAGAAATATTTTTATTGTTGTAGTTTTATTTTTTGTAATTAGTCTTCCAATAGCAAAGAAGATAAGCTCAATAAAATCTTATTTCAGTGAAGATACAGAATTTGTAAAATCAGATAATGCAAGTAAATTAAGAATCAACAAAGAAGAAGCAAAAGCTATAAACAATATTAATGAATACTTAAAAAATAATTTGAGCAAGGATTCAAAAATATTTATTGGGACATATGATAATGACTTACTTTATATCAATGACATTGCTCTCTATTACTTGCTCGATAGATTACCAGCAACATATTATCACGAAATGCATCCCGGAGCCGCAAATACAGATAATGCACAGCAACAAATAGTAAAAGAATTGAAATCAAACAGTGTTGATTATATTATTCTAAGAAAAATTGATAATCCTATGGAAAATAATAAATCTGCAATCTCTACAAACCTCAATATTTTAGACAATTATATTGATAATACTTATACACCTATAATAGAGATTGGTAATTACAAACTCCTTAAAATAAATTTATAAGTAAATAATTGTTTTAATAGATGATTTTTTTAGCTAATTTTGACTGTTTGTTGGATTAATAATTGCAAAAAACAATGAAAAAAACTTCTTTGACAAAGTTGACAATCAGCAATGCTAAGTTTTATGCTTATCATGGTGTTAAACCAGAAGAACGCGAATTAGGATGCCGCTATGAAGTTGATTTAGAAATGTATTATGACGCAACAAGAGCTATAATCAATGATAGTGTCAATGATGCTTTAAACTACGAAGAAGCATTGTTTTGTATTAGTGAAGTAATGGAAGGTGAATCACTCAACCTTATTGAAACTATTGCCAACGAGATACTAAATATGCTTAATGAAAAATTTCCGGAAATGCTTAAGGCAACAGTACGTATTCGCAAGATTGGTGTACCATTAAGAGCTATTGTTGACTATGTCGAATCCGAACAAACAATTGAACGCCAATTTAACGAAAATGTTTAATGAATTAAATGAAGAATTTGTCCTTCTTTCTTTAGGAACAAATCTTGGTGATAGAAAAGCATTGCTTGAGTCTGCCCTAGCAATGCTTTCTGCTTATAAAGTATTATCAAATATTAGAGTATCTAATGTTTATGAAACTGAACCCTTTGGATATTTAGATCAACCTTGGTTTTTAAATTTGACTGCCTGCGGCACTACATTACTAAAACCTTATGAATTGTTTGATAAATGCAAAGATATTGAAAAGAAAATTGGAAGACTCGAACGCTTAAGGTGGCACGAACGCGAAATAGATATTGATATTATATTTTATGGCAAACAAATCATTGATAATGAATTACTTACTATTCCACATAAAAGAATGCAAGAAAGAAATTTTGTTCTTGTTCCTGCCAATGATTTAGTACCAAATTATATTCATCCAAAATTAAATAAAACAATATATCAACTTTTAACTGAATCTCAAGATCAGTCTATTGTCAAACTTTTTACTGAAGTGATTTAATTGAAAATTCCTCAAAATATTATCGATCAAATAAAATATCAAGCTGATATTGTTGATGTTATAGGGGAATATGTCCATCTAAAAAAGGCAGGAAATAGACATGTGGGCTTATGCCCCTTCCACGAAGATAAAAAAACACCTTCATTTTCAGTTTCAGGAGATATTGGTGTTTATCATTGCTTTGGATGCAAAAAATCCGGTAATGTCTTCTCGTTTCTTAAAGATTATCTTGGCTTGAGTTTTAATGAATCTGTCGAATATCTTGCCAAAAGATATAATATTATTATTCCATCTATCGAAGAGAAATCAGAATCTTCGTCCAGAACTGATTTAGCTTTTAAAGCATTAAAGATAAGTGCCGAATTTTACAACAAATTACTTTATACTAAAGAAGCTGATATAGCAATTAAGTATTTCAAAAAAAGGGATTTTACAGATACCCTAATAGCCCAATTCCTTTTAGGCTATTCACCTGATTCTTACGACAAATTGAGCAAATACCTGAATCAATACCAACTTGATGAACAAGCAATGATTGACTCAGGGTTGTTAGTAGTTCGTGAAGATGGGAAAAAATATGATAGGTTCAGGGGCAGAGCTATGTTTACCATTAAAGATATTATAGGCAGAGTAATTGGTTTTGGTGCTCGTCAAATTACTGACGAACCCGATCAGCCTAAATATATCAACTCTCCCCAATCTCTTGTTTACGACAAGAGCAAAGTGCTTTATGGCTTGTATGAAGCTAAAAATGCTATTAGAAACGATAAATCAGCTATTCTTGTTGAAGGATATGCTGACACTCTCACTCTTCATCAATCTGATATAAGAAATGTTGTAGCTACAAGCGGCACAGCATTTACTCAAGATCAGCTGAACCTACTTGGCAGATATACAAAATCGTTATATTTAGTATTCGATTCAGATTCTGCAGGCAAAAAAGCTACTGACAGAGGACTTGAATTAGCATTAGAAAATGGATTTGAAGTAAAAATTGCGAGGCTCCCTGCTGGCGAAGATCCAGATAGTTTAGTTAGAAATCATGGACCCGAACCATTTAGATATCAAATTGCAAATGCAGTCAATTTTATTGATTATATGGCAAATGAAATCAAAAAAGAAGGTGCAATGGACAATCCTTCTTCAAAAGCTGAGGCTGTACGCTCGATTGTTGGATTGATTAGCAAGATCCCAGACATGCTGCAGCATGATTTCTATTTGTCGCGTATTGCTGATATTTTTGATCTTACTGAAAATCAGTTGAAGCTTGTTTATAATGAAAAGCAGGAATTGGTAAATAAGTCAAAAAAGAATATTGAATCAAATAAAATTCAATCAGATTTGAGACAATTGGCAGATACTAAACCCGAACAAATAAGCAACATAGAATTTGTTATTGATTTAGAAGAAATTTTGCCCGAAGAGAGATTAATTTTGCAATATGCACTTCAAGGACCCAAAATTTTTAATTATATACTGAACGACTTAAATCTCAAAGAATCAAATTTTTTAAGCGAAACAGGCAAACTTATTTATTCTATTATATTAGAATATTCCGATTCACTTAATATTACTCAAGAATTAACTGATGATGAAACAATAAACTCCAAAATTTTATCATCAATCACTGAATTAGCTATCTCTATACTTAAGCCAAGCGAAAACTGGGAAAAATTTGGATCAGAACTAAAAGAACCAGACTATAAAAAAGTATTAAAAGATGCCAAAACCCGCTTGGAATTAATCTATATTGATAATGAGTTGGCAGAAATTAGGAATATGATGAAAATTGCAGATAATGATCATCAAGATAGATTATTAATACGTCAGTCCGAACTTATTAGAAAAAAAGATTCATTACTCAGTTTGTTGATTAATTAAAATTTGACCATAATATAATAAAACTTTTAATTATCCTTTCTTATTCATAAATTGCAATTTTTATAACAAATTTGAACTTTGAAATGGAAGAATTCGAACTAGAAGGATTGGAGTTTATTGCACCTTTTGTAGATGCAGTTCCTGATTTGTATTTTCTCGTAAATGAAGATAGGCAGATAGTTTTTGGCAATAAGAAATTAAAAGAAACTCTAGGTGATTCATATCAATTTTTAGGTAAATTACCTGGTGATATAGTAAAATGTAAAAATGCCCTTGAAAGTGAAGAAGGGTGCGGATCTACTGCAGAATGTACTCAGTGTGGTGCTCTTGATGCCCTAAAATCAGGATTGGCAGGAGTTGAAAAGATCAATGAATGTAGAATTGAACAATCCGGCACAGGCAAGGCTTTAGACTTCCGTGTTTGGGCTTCGCCTTTCGAAAGCGGTGGCAAAAAATATGCAATCATTGCTCTTAGTGATATTAGTAGCGAAAAAAGACGTCAAGTTTTAGAACGCATGTTCTTTCATGACGTTATGAATACTGCCGGTGGGCTAAACGGACTTGCTACAATTCTTAAAGATGCTCCTGAAGAAGTAGACGAATTTAGTGATTTAATTTATTGGCTATCTGAAAAATTAATTGATGAAATCAGAGCTCAAAGCATACTTAGTTCTGCAGAAACTTCAGAGTTGAAAGTAGACATTACAAATGTCAATAGCCTTGATATAGTAAGCGAAATGGTAACTGTTTTTGGTAGATATTATTCTCTTAAAAACAAGAAAATTGACATAGATTCATGCACAGTAAATATAGATTTTAAGACTGATTATACATTATTGAGGCGAGTGCTCCTCAATATGCTCAAAAATGCTGTCGAAGCTACTCCTGTAAATGGTGTGGTCACTATTGGATGCAATAATTCAAGCTCCAATGTAGAATTTTGGGTTCATAATTCTACTTATATCCCCGAAGACGTTCAATTAAAGCTTTTCAAACGCTCCTTTTCGACTAAAGGTGTTGGACGAGGAATCGGAACTTACAGTATGAAATTAATAACCGAGCAATATTTGAATGGAAGAATAAGATTTGAGTCCAATATAGAATATGGGACAATATTTACAGCATCTTTCCCTATTTAACAAAAAAAGCCATGCAAAAACATGGCTTTTTTTTCTATTCTTCTATTGCATCTTGAAAAGTCTGCAATGCTTCTTCTGTAGTATCATAATATTCGAAAAGCTCATCAATTCTAGTTATGCTCATCAAAGATTTAACAAAATCTTGAACACCAGTAAGAATAACCGGGACGTCATGATCTTTCAATTGTCTATGAGCAAGTAGTAATGCACCTAATCCTGAACTATCCATAGCTTCGACTGAAGATAAATCAATAATTAATCCTTCGATATCCGGTTGAGCTGTTATCAATAACTTTGCTTTAAATTGTGCGGCAACTTGACCGTCCACATTTTGGTTCTTTAAAGAGAAAATTACAATATTTCCCTTGTTTTCCAGAGTAAAATTCATATTTTACCTAAACATTTATTTTTAATTTTTATAATTTGCTTTTTTATAAACAAAAACAATTATACTAATATATGAAAAATATTGAAAAAATCAATATATTAATTATAAGATTAAGTTCCATCGGTGATATTATTCTTACAAGTCCGATCATAAGGGCTTTAAAAAACAAGTATCCCAATTCAAATATCGATTTTATTTGCCAAGATACTTATTCTCCACTACTCGAAAACAATCCTAATATAAGATTTGTTTATAAATATTCTCGTAGTTTTGACTCTAAATCTTTATCAGAATTTAAAACAAATATAATAAACAAGAATACCGCAAAATATAATTTTGTTGTAGACCTACAATTGAATCGCAGATCAAAAGCAATAAAAAATGGATTAGGAGCTAAGTATTTCAACTATAATAAAAATAGATTGAACAAATTATCGCTGGTATATAGAAAAAAAGCAACTAATCCGCTTCATGTTACTCAATTATATTATTCAGCAATAGAAACAATAGCAGACCAACTCGATGAAAATGGATTGGAATTGTGGACAAATTTAGATAAAAAAGCATACAGTCCTTTTTATAAAGAAAAAACAAGCAGTTTAAAAAAAATAGCTATAGCTCCGGGAGCCCAACATTATACCAAACGCTGGCTACCGGAAAGATTTGCTGAATTATGCGACGAACTAAACAAGTCATATAATCCTGAAATACTATTATTTGGATCTAAAGACGAAAAAGAAGTATGCGACTTTATTCAAAACAATAGCAATGCAAATATAAAAAATCTAGCCGGCACAACTACAATTAGCGAAAGTATAGAATTGATAGATGATTGCGACCTAATGATATGCAACGACACAGGATTAATGCATATAGCAGCAGCAAGACAAGTGCCAATAATAGCAATATTTGGTTCGACAGTTGTGGAATTGGGATTTACACCTTATAAATCAAAACATCAAATAATCCAAAAGCCCATAAAATGCAGACCATGCAGCCATATAGGATTATCAAAGTGCCCCAAAAAGCATTTTCTATGTATGAAATCGATCACAGCAACTGATATATTAGTAGGAATCAGTAAACTATTTGAATATTCTATTTAAATTCATTAATTATTTAGTTTTATTAAACAAAATAAACCAAAAACAAATATTTTATTTGTCGTAAATCTTTGGTATATTGCTTGTTTATGTTATTGTAATTCATAAAATTTAATTTTGGAATAAGTATGGAATTAAAAAGTCTCGACATGTTTGTTGAAATAGCGGCAAGCAAGCCTAAGAAAACTATTGCAGTTGCCGCCGCAGAAGACGAACCGGTATTGCAAGCAGTATCAGCCGCTAAAAAAGCAGGCATAGCCGATGCTATACTCGTTGGTAATACAGAAAAGATTAAAAAAATTGCTGAAGAGCTAAACATCGATCTCACCGGTTATGAAATTGTAGAAGAACAAGATCCGGCAACATCTGCCAAAAAAGCAGTAAAATTAGTTATTGATGGCAAAGCTCAAATTATAATGAAAGGCTTGGTATCGACAGCAGATTTCTTGAGAGCAATATTAAATAAAGAAGCAGGCTTGCGCAAAGGCGAGCTACTCAGTCATATTGGATTTTTCGATCCGCCTGCATATCATAAAGTTATTGCATTGACTGACGCTGCTCAAAATATCAACCCGACTCTCGAAGAAAAAGTTGGTATTATTAAAAATGCAATCGATTTGTTTCATCGCATTGGTATCGA
>CAZBNQ010000106.1:0-8805 GCA_964493035.1 uncultured Hyphomicrobiales bacterium
TTTGGCACTGTCAGGCTGAATTCTTGTTTTAAGCAATTGTTGCTTGATACTGTTACTTTATATGTAACACCTGGTTTCAAACCGGTAATCAAATAATAGCCGTCTTTTGCATTACTTACAGACTTGCCTATTCTCTTTTGATTTTTGTCAAATATCTGCACGTCCACTGCCATTGGCTTACGTGTTACGTGATCTACTACTGTTCCGGTCAATGTCACAACAGTATTGATAAACTTTTGAGCAGACATTTCTGTACTGATTAATACAAATGCCAAAGCTGCAATCATAAGGATTTTTGTAAGTTTCATTATTTCTTTGCTCCTTTCTTTGTCAAAAGTCTAACACTTGAATCAGCACAACCAATTACGATTTGGCTCAAATCGCTTGTCAAATCGACAGACCAAATTTCAACGCCAGCATCTAAAGTATACAAATTTGTGCCTGTTTCGACATCCCAAATTTTTACTTTTTTATCTAAGCTTGCGCTTACCAATCTCTTGTTATCTTCTGCGAATGAAACGTCCTGAACTAATTCATCGTGTGCTTTAATTGTTTGAAGCAATTTGCCGTCGATGCTCCAAATCTTAATAACACCATTTTGGTCTGAACTTGCTATTTTTTGAGAATCGAAACTAAATAAAACTGTCAATACTGGAGCATCATGACCTTCGAGTGTCATCAATGGAGCAACAGTTTTTAAGTCAGTCGACCAGATTTTGATAGTTTTATCGTCGCTGCAAGATGCAAGGTATTTGCCATCGTAGCTATAAGCAACGTTATTTGTTGGCAATGTATGACCGCGAAGAGTTTTAATTTCAGTACCAGTTTGCACGTCCCATAGTTTGACTGTTTTGTCGAAACTTGTGCTTGCAACTAAAGATGAGTTGTCGTCTTGGCTGAAATAAACGCCAATCACAGGAGCTGTGTGCCCCAACAATGTTTTGATTAATTTGCCGGATTCTACATCCCAAATTCTTACAGTTTGATCTGTAGATCCACTTGCCAAAAATCTGTCATTGCCTGAGAAAGACAAATTATTGACTGCGCCTAAATGACCTTTTAAAGTTTTAAGTTCTTTACCTTCCGGCAAGCTCCAAATTTTAATTGTTTCGTCTAAGCTACCGGTTGCAAACTTTGTATTGTTTTCGTTAACAAATACACCAAGCACTTCATCCTCGTGCTTGCCAATAGTCTTCATTTCATAATCGTAAACCATAATCTGAGGCTTAGCATCTTTCTTAGGTTTGGGCTTTGCTTTTTGGGCTTCAGCTATGCTGAACATAAGTCCAAAAGCAACTACTACAATTAGAAATCTGTCGAAAAAGTACTTCATAAGCATTCCTCTTAAATTCTTAAAAATTTATGCATAGTAAATATGAAAACATTCTAAATCAATTATTTAATATAAAAAAAACATTTATAATATCAAATACTTCTTTAATTAATTTATTATTAATTTTGGTCTGACACGTATATATATATAATAATGTTATAAATTTTTATAAAAAAAACACCTGCAATTCCAATGCTATTGACAATTGCAGGCATTTTTTATTTTGTTTTTTCAAACTATAAGTTTTTTTCGATGTCTTCTGCAATGCTTTCAGGACTTGCCTGAGGTCCATATCTTTTAATTACTTTGCCATCTTTGCCAACAAGGAATTTTGTAAAATTCCATTTGATTGCGTCAGTAATAAATCCAGGAGCATTATTTGTCAAATATTTATATAATGGATGCGCATTATCGCCATTTACATCAATTTTTTCGAACAAAGGGAAGCTCACTCCATAGTTTGCTTCGCAAAATGTCTTTATTTCTTCGGAGCTTCCAGGCTCTTGCGATCCAAATTGGTTGCATGGAAAACCTAACACAACAAAGCCTTTGGATGAATATTTCTCATAAATAGCTTCAAGCCCTTTATATTGAGGAGTAAAACCGCATTTGCTTGCTACATTCACCACCAAAACCAACTTGCCTTTGTATTCTGACAAGCTTTTTTCTTTTCCATCTATTGTTTTAGCACTAAATTGATAAATATCTCCCGACATTTTTTTATCCTCCGCTTGTAAATTCAACATTAATCCCAAAAATACTATTGCGGCTGCAATACTGATAATCCAATTTTTCATATTCACCTCAACTTTTTATATTGTCCTAACTTTTTTGTTTTATTCGACGAAATTATTAATTTTCATTGTATACTTTTTTGATTGAATTTTTAATTAAATATTTAATAAAATATTACCGATAAAATTCGTTATATTAGTAATGGTAAGGTAAGGATATTATGTATGGATGAATTAGAGAATAAGTCAAGGGATGAGCTCATCGCACTTATTCAGGAGCTTGGCGAGAAGAATAGGAGTTTAGATACCGGTCAACTAAATAGCCTAAAGGAAGTTGACTTTAATAACGTAATTTATAAATCTTCTCTAATCGCACATGTCATCTTGGACTCTGAAGGCAGATGTGTCAAATGCAATTCTGCTGCTCTTGATATTTATGGTTATGAATCTGAAGAGGAGTTAATTGGTACAACTCCTTTAGAAGTTTCTACTCATAGACAAATCAATGGCATTCAAAGCTCCGAGCTTGCCTTTACTTTAATCAAGCAATGCATCAATGAAATGAAAGAAATCAAGTTTGAGTGGAAACATAAAAGGCCCGATGGATCTGAATGGGACGCTGAAGTGTTTTTGCATCCTTTCAAAGTTGATGACAATCTCTACCTGCATGTTACTACTATCGATATCACCGATAAAAATTTAATTACTGATGCGCTTATCGAATCTGAAACCCGCTTCCGTACTTTGTTCAACACGATGTCGCAGGGCGTTGTTTATCAAGATGAAAAAGGCGCTATTATATATGTAAATCCCGCTGCAGAAGAAATTTTAGGCCTTAGTTTCGATCAAATGCTTGGCCTTACTTCATTAGATCCTCGCTGGCATACTATCCATGAGGATGGTTCTATTTTCCCCGGCGAACAGCATCCTGCAATGGTTGCTTTGCGTACCGGACAAGCTCAAAAAAACATTGTTATGGGCATTTTCCATCCAATACTTAACGACCATAAATGGGTAATCGTTAATGCTATTCCTATATATAAACAAGGTAGAACTTCTCCTTATCAGGTTTATGCTACTTTGACTGATATTACTGACCGAAGAAATTCCCAAATGAAGCTTTTAGAAGCCAGCAGCAAGTTTTATTCTCTTTACGAAAACATGCCTGAGGCTGTTGCTTTGTTTCAATTAGTTCACGACGAAAATAATAATACTATCAACTATAAAGTAATTGATATCAATTCTAATTATTTAAGTATGTTCAATACTAATAAAGATCATGTAATTGGAAAATACGCTACTGAATTATACAAAACTGACGAACCTCTCTACCTGAAGGAATCTTTAAAGGTTTTTGATAAGCAAAAATCTTTAAAATTGTCTTCTTATGCAGAAACTTTCAACAAATATCTTGAAATATCAATTGCCCCTATTGGCGAAAATATGTTTGCTGCTATTTTTGATGATATTACTGATAGAGTAATTGCAGAAATCGAACTCAAAAAGGCTGAAGCTCTCGTAAAAGCTGCATTCGATAATATTCCTTTCGAATTTTGGATTCTTGATGCTAATGGCAAAATCGCTTATCAAAACAAAACTTCAAGCAATGTTTGGGGTTTAAATGTTGGCAAAAGTCCTTTAGAATATGATATTAGAAACGAAAAGCTCACTACTCTTTGGGAATCAAACAATCAAAGGGTTCTATCTGGTGAAACAATTTCTGGAGAGTTCTCTTTCTCAATCAATGATATCGACATTTATTACTACAATGTCATTGCCCCTATTCTTGTCGATAACAAAATAACAGGTGCTATTGGTATTAATATTGATATCACTGAGCGAAAAAAAGCTGAAAATCTTTATAAAAGGCTTAATGAAGAACTTGAGATGAAGGTTGAAGAGCGTACTGCACAGCTCAATGAAGCATTAGAAGAGCTTAATATTTCCAATCTTGAGCTGAAAGACTTAAATGATGCGCTCTCAATAGAATCTATGAAGCTTACTAGACTTAACGACAAGTTAAGTGAATCTGAATATAATTTGAAGCAAGCTCTCGAATCAAAAAACAAATTCTTCTCGATTATCGCCCATGATCTTAAGAATCCAATTGGTTCATTTATGCACCTGACTGAGCTTTTGAGCCTTTATTACGACAAAATGTCGGCTCAAGAACTTAAGCAGATTGTGGCTTCATTAGATAAAGCAGCTAAATCAACTTATGATCTGCTTGGAAATTTATTGGATTGGTCTCGTGCTCAAACTAATAGGTTAGAATTTTTACCTTTGATTCACAGCATCAGACCGATTGTAGAATCGATCATAAACAATTTGAAGCTACAAGCTGAGAATAAGCATATTACTCTTTATAATGAAGTGCCCGAAAAAATATCTGCTTATTTCGATAGGGAAATGATTGTTACTGTGATTCGCAATCTTGTTTCAAATGCTATAAAATTCACAAAATCTGAAGGCAGAATTGTTATTAAAGCTTATGCTCACGAAGATTTTGTTAGTATTTCCGTAGAAGATACTGGAATAGGAATTCCGGACAATCAAATTGACAAATTGTTCAGAATAGATACAAAAACCACAACAGTAGGCACTGCCTCAGAAACAGGCACAGGGCTTGGGTTATTGATCTGCCATGAATTTGTCGAAAAAAACAGAGGTACAATCAATGTCCAATCTGAGCTGGGCAAAGGTTCTACATTTATTTTCACTCTTCCTGCAAATTCATAAACTAAAAAACCATTACTTCGTTTATACAATCAAATTTTATAAGCTATTGAACGGATAGAAAATGGAATTGATTTCAAAATCCAAAGAATGGCGTCATCTTCAGCTTCACAAAGCAGAAATTGCCAAGCTACACGTCAAAGATTTATTTGCTGCCGATAATCATCGTTTCGATAAGTATTCAATTAAATTCCATGACATACTTTTCGACTATTCCAAGAATCTAATCAACAACGATACTATGCCGCTGCTTCTCGAGCTTGCCAAATCTATTGGATTGAGACATAAAATCGAGAAAATGTTTGCCGGCGAAAAAATCAATACTACCGAAAATCGAGCTGTGCTCCACACTGCTTTGAGAAATCGATCTGAAGAACCCGTATACGTAGATGGCGAAAATGTGATGCCACTAATATATGACGTTTTAGATCATATGAAAGAATTTGTCGAATCCATTCATAACGGCTCCTGGCTTGGTGGCACTGGTTTGCAGATTACTGATGTTGTCAATATAGGAATCGGCGGTTCTGATCTTGGTCCGGCAATGGTTGTAGATGCGCTTTCGGCTTATAAAGTTCCAAATTTAAACGTACATTTTGTTTCGAATGTTGATGCCACTGATATTCAATCTCTATTGAATGGGCTCAATCCTGAAACCACATTATTTGTTATTGCTTCTAAAACATTTACTACTCAGGAAACTATTACTAATGCAATCACTGCAAAAAAATGGATTTTAAAATCTATTCCTAAAGATAAGTTGGAACTCCATTTTGTTGCCCTATCTACTAATGAAAAGGCTTGTATTGATTTTGGTATTAATCCTAAGAATATGTTTCAATTTTGGGATTGGGTAGGTGGACGTTATTCATTATGGTCTGCGATTGGTCTATCGATAGCGCTTGCTGTTGGTTTCGATAATTTTGAAGAACTACTTGCCGGAGCCTACGAGATGGATTTGCATTTTCGAGAAACTCCTTTCGAGAGAAATATACCCGTTATTATGGCTTTACTTGGTGTATGGTATGCTGATTTTTTCGATTTTGCATCGCATGCTGTTATTCCTTACGATGAGTATCTCAAAAAATTCCCTGATTTCTTGCAACAACTTGATATGGAAAGCAATGGAAAATATATCGACAAAAACTCTCTCAAAATTGATTACAAGACTGGTCCTATTGTGTGGGGCACTATCGGAACTAACTCCCAGCATTCCTTTTTCCAATTGATTCATCAAGGCACTCAAGTAATCCCGGTAGATTTTATTGCTTTCATCAACAATCACAATGAATTAGGAAATCACCATCGCATATTACTCTCCAATTTCATTGCTCAAACAGAAGCTCTTATGAAAGGCAAATCAGAAGCCGAAGTATTAGCTGAGCTCAAATCTCAAGGATTAGACGATCAGCAAATCAAATCGCTTCTTCCTCATAAAGTATTTACAGGCAACCGACCTACAAACACAATATTAATCAAAAAGTTGACACCTTCGGCGCTTGGCAAATTAATTGCGATGTATGAGCACAAAGTGTTTGTGATGGGATGTATATGGAACATTAATTCTTTCGATCAATGGGGAGTTGAGCTAGGCAAACAACTTGCCAAAGAAGTATTGAAGGATCTTGAATCTGAGGAGAAAATCTACTCACATGATTCATCTACTAATGGCTTGATTAATTATATTAAACAATACAAAAAATAATTAGTATATAATTATATAAATTCTTCAATGAAAAACCCCAAAAGCAACGATATTTTACTTTTGGGGTTATTTGTATAAAAGTTGATATATCTTTATATTTTAACAAACTTGATTGATGTAAGCAATGAATTGTTTTTACTAATTCTAATAATATATGAGCCCGGATCTAAATTAGAATTAGTAATATCTTTAATTGGAATAATATTTTGCCCGGATTTAACCTTATATCCGCTGCTAACGCCAATTTTTTGACCAATAATATCAAATAATTCCAAATCGACCACATCTTCATTTTGTGTATAATAAGACAAATATCCATTATCACTCATAGGATTTGGAAATATCTCGACTTGATCAAGCATCTGATCTTCTATGCTTGTTTCTCCCTTGTTTTCTCTCATAATTTTCAAATCATCTACCAGAAGACAAACCATTGAAGTACTCGTACTATTTCCATATTTCTCTTTGCTTCCGGCTATTATTTTAATTTGAAGTTCGCTGTCATCATCATATATATTTGGCATTTCGAAAATCATTCTTTTCCATACTCTTTGCTGATTGAGATTAGTTATAGAGTCATTTTTTACTTCTTTTTCTTCAAAGACTTTCTTCATTTTATAAAGAGTATCCCACTTAACCATACCATTTGTTTTGTATAGTATATTAACGCCAACCAAATCATCAAATAATTGATTATAATAGAACAAATGCCATTCAAACATCCAAAAGCTAATGAGATATTTTTTTATATCTTTCTTAATAATATAGACAGGAGACTCCGCACTACTCAATCCCTCCATCATATAATATGGGTTATAATTTGCTCCAGTACCAGTAAGCAAGCAATTAATTCCATTTTCACTCATATCTGATTCAGGCTGAATTAAGTAACTATACTGCGCCGAATAACCTTGAGGTTTGCCGATCTCAAATCCGGCACCTTTGCTTACGTTATTCACAATTTCAAATGTTTCTGTCTCGAATTCATCTTCATAAATGCTCTTATATCCACATGTAAAAACAAAATTGGAAATGAGGCTGTTATTATTCCTTTTATATTGAACTATATTAGAGTTTTTATCAACATACTTTAAGAAATATCTGACAATGCCCGGATTATCTAAACCTTTGAAAGAATTAATATATTGATTATTATTCTTCAATAAGTTAATTTCATAAATTTCCTTAGAATTACTTATAGTATAGCAAAACTTTACTGTATCTGGCAGTTCACAAATAAAACTCGGATTAGAGAATTCTACAATAATATCCTGAATTCCTTTGCAATCTTCCATATCTTCTAATGATGTAAAATTCATTGTTTCTATCACAAACAAATTTTGACCAATATTATGCATATTAAATGCCTTCAAAATATCTTTATAATGAGGGCTGCCGTCGGTAATATCACCATTATCATCGTCTGCTACTAAAACAGCCAAAAACCATTTTTTGAATGCTACTCCGGTACTCGGATCATCGGGCAGGCTATATCTAGCGAAATGAGCTAATTTATAAGTTAAGTCTTTTCCTATCAATTTTCTCAAGTCCCAAAATGCTCCTGCTAATATTTTCCCGTCATTGTGGCTCTCTCCAGTAATTGAGTCAGGGTATATGCATGTGTTTTCAGAATTTCTTATATAGGCGGCTTTGTCATTTAAATATACATTTTGTGTGCCAATTGGGTCGTCTAATAGCATATTTGCATTGACATCTGCTAAAGCCTCATGGCATGATTTATTCAAAAATTCCTTATTTCTTTTCTTATAGAATAAATCATTTATTGAATGTCCATATTCATGATACATCACAGCGGGACATTCTGAAAATCTAATTGAATCATTTTTATAATCTGTAAATCCAAAGCTTGTATCTTGTGGAGAATAAAATGCATTAGGTCCGTAAATCCCATACATACTATATTCACCATAATAAGTAATCGGCATCTTTATATCCATACAATTTATGTTTGGATCGATTTTTTGAATCTGTTCTTTAGCATATTTTAGATGATACAATCCAAACAAAGCATATTTATTAGCATTGTTTTCATTAAGAACAACCTTATCTTCGATAGAATAAACATCCATTTTTATTGGATTTAAATATTCAATATTATCTTCTTCGCAAAAACCTATTACAGTTTCATCAGATTCAAATTTTATATGTAAATTACTTGATTCATCATTTAACTTAAACTCACCTTTTTCATCAGTTTTTGTTTGTGTATTGTTAATTTGAATATGATTATTTTTAAGTGCTTTTTCAGATTTTTTCCCTTTGTAGAAGTCTTCGTA
>CAZBNQ010000107.1:0-8774 GCA_964493035.1 uncultured Hyphomicrobiales bacterium
TTATATTGAGAATAGATTTTGCAAATTCATTTAATCTTGTGATTCTGCCAGCTTTATCGGTAACAGCTACAAATCCAGCTGAAGGAAGTTCCAAGATTCCATTGAGCACTCGTTTTTGATGTCTATAAGCTTGAAATACTATTAATAAAATCGTAAATATTATAAAATAAATTAAATATTTTCCAAAATTCTTATAGATAAGGTTGACAATCCAAAATTTATTTTCTTCTAAATTAACTAATAATGTACCGGTATTTGATGATAATAAAAGCTTACTATCAAAAAAGGCTATACTGTTTAATTCAGTAAAATATTCAGATACATTAATATAATCCTCTGCGATTATTTTCATGCTATGATCAAATAGTCCGATTCCATTTTTGAAAATCACATAAAACTTGTTATTTAAATATTCAATGCCCATTGGATCTACAAACCCGAAAGAATAGGAATCTGTTGATTCTGAAATTTTATATTCGGTATTAACCATTTTCAAAACAGAAATTTTGAAAGATCCATTTATGAATTTCAAAAAATAAAGATTGCCTGAATTATCGGGGCAGACATATTTGTTGGATGTTTCTATCCATTGAGATGATACAATCATCCTTTTTTCGCAATCAATAATGTGTATCAAAGATTGCTTTTGATAATTTGAAGAATTTACTACAAAAATGATCTTATCAGAAACGTGAATATCAGTTTCGTCGAGCAATTGAATTCTAAGACTATAATTAATTTTGTTAAAAGTATCCGAAAAATTGAGAAATCCTGCTTCATTATTTTGAGTCAAAGTGCAAAGTTCTTCGTTCGGTGATGCATTTTCAATTATTTTGGCATCAATTATATTTGATCCTAAAGAAATTATATTAAAATTGCCGTCAGATTCTTCAATTTTAAAAAGAGTATAATTGATGAGAACAAAAATATTAGCATTGCTTGATTGACCAATCCAGCGAATTCTTTCAATTCTCGAACCTGACAAAAAAGAAGGTATCTTTGTTATAAAATATTTATCATTGGATTCGGAAATTCGTCCACAATAGAGACTATCATTAGAATAGCCAACAAAGTATAGCTTGTTTTTGAATAGTTTCGCTGATTTGATAGAAAAGTTTTCAATTGTTAGAAAATTTGAATAATCTCTAATAAAACTATTCCATTTATAAACTACTTGATTAGACTCAAGAAAGTTTTGCTTAACGAAAAAAATTGAATTGGAATTTTTATTTTGAACAAATAAATTTCCACTATCAAAAAAATCGTTTACAGACGATGAAAATTGGAATGAATCATCGGCTATTATGTATTTCGGAAATAAAGTAGAAACACATAAAACAAACAATATGAGTATTTTATTCTTCATTAAATTTGTTCAATTTGGCAAGCAGCCATAGCAGCAATGCCTTCAATTCTCCCGATCGAACCGAGTTTTTCGTTAGTAGTAGCTTTAATATTTATTCTATTAACTTGAATATTGCAAATAGCAGCAATAGTCTCCCTCATTTTATCTTTAAAGGGTAAAATTTTGGGACGTTCAGCAATTATAGTACAATCAATATTAATAATTTTATAATCTTTACAAATTAAGCTAACAACATGTCGAAGAAGTTGTTTGCTATCAGCATTTTTAAAATCAGGATCTGTATCGGGAAAGTGTTCGCCAATATCACCTAAGCCTGCAGCGCCCAAAATAGCATCCATAACAGCATGTAGCAAAACATCACCATCTGAATGAGCTTTCAAAGCAAAGTCTGAAGGAATTTCCACTCCACCCAAGAACACCCTATTACCTTCGCAAACAGAATGAATATCATAACCTAATCCAATCATTCTTTGTCTCCTTTTTTAGAAAGTGAATTGATCAAACCCAAGCACAGCCAATTTGCAATAGCTTGTCTATTATTTGGCTCAATCAATCTAAATTGATCGCGAGGATTTTGAATATTTCCAAGCTCAATATAAACACCTATAGGTTTAGTATTACGAAGCATATAAAGGTTTCGTTCTTTAACAGAACCAGCATAACCTCGCCCCGGTTGATTAGCATCATATTTTGCTTTTATGGTAGACAACAACTCGTTGCACATATCCAACCCCTTTTCGGATCCGGGTTTGTGATAGAAGAAAATATCAATTCTTTGGTCAGTGATTCTGGAATCGACATGGATTTCTACAAGTTGTTGGGATGCAGCTTTTTTCTTATTTTTATCGAATAATTGATTAATAATTTCGGCTCTTTGCTTTAGTCTAAAATTTTGAATATGTGATATAGTGTCACCATTGATTAATCTTTCGTCACCGCATTTATTAAGATATTTTTCGTCTCTGATTCCATCGTTTGCATCTTGAACAATCATATAAACTGTAGCGCTACGTTCAATCAATTTCTTAGCTAATCTTAGAGTAACATCGTATGCATATTCATGTTCCTGCAATTCATATCCATCGCGGCTGCCAATTGCACCGGGATCGGGCCCACCATGACCACTTACTAAATAGAATACATGCCCTTTTAGTTTTTTATCAACAATTTTAACATTAGAAGCATAGTCGCCAAAAATA
The DNA here is from genome assembly GCA_964493035.1 of uncultured Hyphomicrobiales bacterium. Taxonomy (GTDB): domain Bacteria; phylum Bacteroidota; class Ignavibacteria; order Kapaibacteriales; family UBA2268; genus JAUQWR01. The sequence goes on from CAZBNQ010000107.1 coordinate 2,566, forward strand.
GAATAATCTTTGAGAGCAGAAATCAAATTAAGATTTTCATCTTCCTTATCTTGTTTAAATGATTTTTGAGATTTCTTAACCGCTTCGTCCGAACTTATTGAAGCTTGTTTAAAATCTATATCATATTGCATATAAGGCACCCAAATCTCTTTGCCTGAAATAATATCTTTTGATTTGATTTTACGCTTAAACATTAAATCATTATATTTTTGAATAGACTTGGCAATTTCAGAATCTTCAATATTCAAACTGGATTTAATACTATTTCCATTAAATCTGAAAATTTTGATAGGCAGTTTATATTTATGGTGAAGAAAAAGACCATAATTTTTATCAAATTTTTTAGGATTGAGAGCGATAAATTCTTTAACGTTTTCAGATCCATTATCTAAAGCAAATCTTTTCAAAATATCATCTAATCCTTCGCCATCTTTAGGATTTGAAGTTACATAATTGACACGTTGAGCCCAAGAGCTAGCCACTACAAACAAACACAAAACAAATAGGAACAAAAATCTCTGCACGGTACTTTTCAAAAATTATAAACAAAACAAAGCAAAAATAATGAATTACAAGGAAACGAAATATATTTTTTTAGTTATATAAAAAAAAAGCTGTCCCCAAAAAGGGACAGCTTGAGAAAATCAAATCAAAAAGTCTGTTATTTAGCAATAACAACTGGAACTTGTTTGCTGAAACCTGCAGTTTCAATATTAAGATAATAAGTACCAGAAGCAATATTGATTGAATTCAAATCGTAAGTATTAACACCAGGATTTGCAATACCATTGAAAACGTTTGCAATAGTGCGGCCAGTCATGTCAATCAAATTGATTGAAGTAGCTGTAGCTTCATTGTTGCTGTTATTAAATTTAACAACAGAAACTGAATTTACTGGATTAGGATAAACTTCTACACTTGCAACTGATGCATTATCATCGTTAACATCGTTAGTTGAGTATAACCAATCAACCATAACTTTTGCTAAAGCATCGCGTTTTGAAGTTTCAACAGCATCAAAATAGAAGCCAAGATAAACCATTCTACCGTTGCCGTTATCAACCAATGCAGCACAATCTTTGAAAATGCCACCATCGTTTACTTTTAAGAATGGTTTAGCAATACCAGTAGCTTCAATATTATCCATCCAGTAACCATTAGAAGTACTAGAATTATTTGGACTTACAGTGAATGACAAAGTATTGGAAGGTGAACCTGTTGAACTTGATACATTTTTAGTAAATGTATCAGAAATATAACCATTTGTAATTTCAATTAGATCAATCTGAGCACCTTTTTTGCTTATACCTAAGTCAGCATAGTAAGTTTTAACTGCATCACTTGGAATACCGCTTGAATAAACGCTACTTTCAAAGCTTACACCAATGTCATTAGCAAGAATAATTCTCTTACCATTGTCTAACATTGATTTAATTCTATTTCTAAGACCAGATGCAAATGCACTAGTACCATTAATATTGCTGCTATAAGGTAAGCTTAATGAAAGAAAATCTAAATCTAAAGAAGTTGTCAAACTATACAAATCAGTTGCATAAGGAAGATACAATGTTTTTTTAGCGCGATCATCATTTGCAACAATATATTTTGCAATAGTTGCTGCAGAATTTTGTCCTGAATTTTCAAAAACAATGTATTTTGCGTTATCATTAATTGTACGGTGTATTGTATAAACTCTGTTATTTACTTTACCTTGAGCGCTAGTAGGTTTTACCAATGGCACAACAATAGCATATCCAGGTAAATTTTTATCAGAATTTATTTTAAATTGTACTTTTGTATCAGCATTAGCTGTAAGTTTAACGTTATTGTTTGCTGGAACTGCTGTCCAACCTTGTGGAAGAGTACTTAAAGAACTCAAAGAAATATCAGCATCGATATCGTATGAATTTGGATTTGAAATTGTTACATCAACAACTTTTTCTGAACTTGTTGGTGTAAGATAAGCTAATCCTGCTGATTTGATATAAATAGGTTCAACATTACTTGTAGGTTTTTGAGCTTCTGCTGCATTTAAAATTGCAAATTTTTGCAATGAAGTACCAGAAACTACTCTTTCTTGAACAAGACCAACAACATAGATCATTTCTGGAGTGTAATAATCAGGTAAATCATAAACAAAATCTTGAGTCAATTTTGTACCTTTAGTAATACCTTGAGCATTAAATTTAGTAATATCGCCCAAAGGACCGCCAAGCACAGCACGAACTACAGCTTGGTGTAGATATCCTTGAATAGTTTTTGGTTTACTATAGTATGGGTGATTTGGGTAACTTGCATTTTTTGAATAATAGTTTGCTTGGTCCCAACCAGTTCCCCAACCAGTTACTTGATCTTCGCAAACAAAGACGTTGAATGCTAATTGTTCGGTAATGTCAACTAATGCTTCGCAAGAAACAGTAGCAGTTAATTTTGTACCTTCAATTTTGTAGGACACAGAAACATCAACTTTAGGTGCTTCATTAATCGAAGAATAAACTACAGATTCCCAAGCTCCTCTATCAAGAAACACTGCATTATCTAAAGCTTTTCTGTCAACCATACCTGAAGGAAATCCCTGTAAGCCAAAAATTTGACCAATAGCACCTTGCTCGCTAATTGCCATGTTATCTCCATTATGGAATTTAACACCAATTACTTGATCAGGATATTTCTTGGTCAATTCTTCGATAACAACTGTTCCATCTGGACACCAACCGCACCAAGCGCCTGTATGTTGCTCAATTAATACTCTCTTCTTTGGAGCAGCTTCAGAAGAAGTAAATGTTAAAGTAAAAATACTTAGAATCAAAGCTGATGCTAAGAAATACTTTGTTAAATTTTTAAACATATTAACCCCAATATTATGTGAAAAACAAAATTATTTTTTTCTTTGTAACGTTTTCATTTACTTTTTTTGTCCAAAGCAAACATATACAATTATCATTCTTAAAAATTAATAAAACTTTTTATTTCTCGCAAGCAATATTGCTATTGAGTTGTATTTTTTTATTAACATAAGACACCCAAATAAAAAAAAAGTTACAATTACCTTACTTTTCCAATTGATTTTTATTTATAACGTCTCAGATTAACTATATAAATATTATTAAATATTTTTTGGAAAAAAATGAACGAATACAGAAGAATGAATGGTCTAGGCAGCTTTAGATTTTTTCCGCCTGTGCTTAAGAGTTTGCTTATTATTAATCTGAGCATTTTTATACTTCAGACTTTGATTTTGAGCGTTTTTAATATTGATGGTACTTCACTCAATTCTTACTTCAGACAATACTTTTCTTTGATGCCGATATTTAATCCAAATTACGAGTTAGTTACTGAATACTTCTACCCCTGGCAGCTGATTTCATATCAATTTATGCATGCCGGTCTGTGGCACTTGTTTTTCAATCTGCTTGCTCTTTGGATGTTTGGCTCAGAATTGGAAGAAACTTGGGGTTCGGCAAAGTTTCTGACATTTTACTTGCTTTCCGGTATTGGCGCAGGAATTTCTCAATTGCTCGTGGCTCCTTATTTAGGCCAATTTGCTCCTACTGTCGGTGCATCTGGTGCGATATATGGTATATTACTTGCATTTGGTTTTTCTTTCCCCGATCGTCCAATATTTATGTTTCCTTTCTTTATTCCTATACCTGCCAAAATTTTTGTATTTATTATGGCTGGTATTGGTATAATTTCTGGTATTACTGACGATGGTAATGTTGCTCATCTCGCCCATCTTGGCGGTATGCTCACTGGTTTTATTTTATTCAAATTTGGCGATAAGCTTGGAATATTCAAGCTGGCTAATAAAATTTATAAACCTAAGAAAAAATCTACTTTTAATGACAGTCTATACTCTCAAGATTATACTCCATTTAGTCAGGAACCAAGAATATATAAAATGGACAGCAAAAAGACTGAAGTATATGATTCAGGCGAAAAGAAAAAGACAATCATCATAAATGGCGAAGAAATTACTCAGAGTAAAATAGATGAAATTCTTGATAAAACTTCAGCTCATGGCTATCAAAGTTTAAGCGAAAAAGAAAAATTTATTTTAACAGAATTAAGTAAGCGTATATAATATGAATAATGTTCCTAATGTTAGATATAATCGCCGAATATCAAAACCGGTGATGGTTGGTGGCGTTCAAATTGGCGGTGGAGCTCCTGTTTCGGTTCAAACTATGGCAAAAGCTCCTACTAGAAATGTCGAGGAAGTGCTCAGACAAATTAAAGTTTGTCATGAAGCAGGTGTGGATATTGTCAGAGTTACTGTCAATGATGAAGCTGCTGCCAATGCTATCGGCGATATTGTCAAAGGATCGCCTGTACCAATTGTTGCTGATATTCATTTCAATCATATCTATGCCCTAAAAGCAATTGAAGCCGGAGTTGCTAAAGTTAGAATCAATCCTGGCAATATCGGCAATAGAGATAGAATTGAGCAAGTGCTTTCGAAGGCTAAAGAATATGATATTCCTATTAGAATTGGTGTTAATTCAGGTTCTTTAGAGCGCGATATACTTGCAAAACATGGTCATCCAACTGCCGAAGCTCTCTATGAATCTGCTATGCGTCATGTCGAAATTGCTCAAGATTTTGGCTTTGATAATTTTGTAATTTCTGTCAAATCTACAAATGTTTCGAGAATGATTGAAGCTTATAGATTAATTGCTGAAAAAACAGATTACCCACTTCATGTTGGTGTTACCGAAGCAGGTACTATCCGTGCAGGTACTATTAAATCATCAATTGGTATTGGTACTCTACTATCCGAAGGTATTGGAGATACTATCAGAGTATCTTTGACTGATGCTCCTGAAAGCGAAGTTGAAGTTGGTAGAGAAATTCTTCAATCACTAGATCTTCTTCGCAATCATATTGAGTTGATTTCATGCCCCACTTGCGGACGTTTGGAAGTAAATTTGATCGAAATAGCAAAGAAAATTGAAGCAGCTGTTCGTCATATTCGCAAACCATTAAAAGTAGCTGTTATGGGCTGCTCTGTCAATGGTCCGGGCGAAGCCAAAGAAGCTGATCTTGGAGTTGCTTGTGGTCCGGGCGAAGCTCTACTTTTCAAAAAAGGACAAATGATTAAAAAAATAAAGGAAGAATTTATTGTTCCTACTTTATTAGAAGAAATTGATAAAATGTAAGATATTAATATATTTATTTTAGGGGTTGATTTGTCTAAATGATTTATCAACCCTTTTTTTTAACAATTCATTAATTAAAATCAATTATCTTTGCTTTTAAATATAATATTCTTATTTTGCTGATTATAATTAATATCAATTTTGACTTGAAATGAATAATAAACTTATTAAGATTGAGAATTTGAATAAGTCCTTCAATAAAGAACAAATATTGAAGAATATAAATCTGGAAGTGAACAAAGGCGAATTAATTTCGATAATAGGCAGCTCCGGTTGTGGCAAAACTACGCTTCTTAGATGCTTAAATTGCTTGGAAATAATGAGTTCCGGTAGTATCACTATCGATGATATTAACCTTTCGATCAAGCCAAAAGAAAATATTTTAGACAGTAAGAAATCCTTTTGGATTAATAGAGCAAAAGCTACAAAAACTAAAGATGAAAAACTAAAAAAAGAATTTCGTATCAAAACTTATGCATTAAGACGCCAAGTTGGGTTTTTGTTTCAAAGTTTCAACTTGTTTCCTCATCTTTCAGTGCTGGAAAATGTCACCATTGCCCCTATTAAAGTAAAAGGAGAAAACAAGCAATCTGCAGAAAATGATGCTAAAGTACTTTTAAAAAAAGTAGGATTGGAAAAGTATATTGATAGAAAACCTTACCAATTATCTGGAGGGCAAGCTCAGAGAGTTGCTATTGCCAGGGCATTGGCAATGAATCCTAAAGTGATGCTTTATGACGAACCAACTTCTGCTCTTGATCCTACATTAACAGAAGAAGTTCTTCAAGTGATGCGAAAATTACACTCCGAAGGTATGACTCAAATTGTAGTTACTCATGTAATGGATTTTGCCCGCACTGCATCTGACTATGTTATATATATGGATGAAGGAGAAATTATTGAAAAATCTTCTCCTGAATTACTATTTAGCAAACCAAATGATCCACGAACTGCAAAATATTTGAATATAAAGAATTAAGTATGAAAAAATATCTAATAATTTGCTTTCTGATATTAAATATAGGTATAGTATCTGCTCAAAAAAATGGA